>JAZORA010000155.1:0-3362 GCA_045656365.1 Eubacteriales bacterium
CCTCTGTCCGATGCCCTGAAGAAGGCTTGCTTCGTGGACGACATTGAGGGCCTTGACGAGTCCCCCTTGGCGTGTGCGTACGCTCGTGCAAGAGGTACCGACAGAATGTCCTCCTTCGGCGACTGGATCGCCTTGAGCGACGTTTGTGATAAGACCACCGCGCTGATCATCAAGCGTGAGGTGTCCGACGGTATCATCGCCCCCGGTTATACCGACGAGGCGCTGGAGATCCTTCGCACCAAGAAGAAGGGCAACTACAACATCGTCAAGATCGACGAGAGCTACGTGCCCGATCCCATCGAGCGCAAGCAGGTGTACGGAATTACCTTCCAGCAGGGAAGAAATAATTTTGAGATCAACCGCGCCCTCCTTTCCAATATTGTAACCGAGAATAAGGATTTGACCGACGCGGCGGCTCGTGATCTGATGATCGCGTTGATTACCCTGAAATATACCCAGTCCAACTCGGTTTGTTTTGCTTACGACGGACAGGCGATCGGCGTTGGCGCGGGTCAGCAGTCGAGAATCCACTGCACCCGTCTGGCAGGCAACAAGGCGGACATCTGGCATCTGAGACAGCATCCCAAGGTGCTGAATCTTCCGTTCCTGCCCACCCTTGGTCGCCCCGACCGTGATAACACCATCGACGTCTACATCTCCGACGAGTGCGACGACGTTCTGGCAGAGGGAAGATGGCAGAATTACTTCACCGAGCGTCCCGAGCCCTTTACGGCAGAGGAAAAGAAGGCATATCTTGCAACCATTACCGGTGTAGCGGTTGGTAGTGACGCATTCTTCCCGTTCGGTGACAACATCGAAAGAGCAAGAAAGAGCGGAGTCAGCTACGTGGCAGAGCCCGGTGGATCGATCCGCGACGACAACGTGATCGAGTGCTGCAACCGTTACGGCATGGTGATGTGCTTTACGGGTATGAGACTCTTCCACCATTGATGAATCGAGAGGGACTGCAAACAATGAAGATAATGGTTGTCGGTGGCGGCGGAAGAGAGCATGCCATCATTAAGAAAATTAAAGAAAGTCCTCTTTGTGAGAAGATCTACGCCCTCCCCGGTAACGCGGGTATGAGAGAGGACGCCGAGTGCGTCGCTATCGGCGCGAAGGATCTGGACGGAATCGTAGCGTTTGCCAAGGAGAAGGGAATCGATTACGCAATCGTTGCTCCCGACGATCCGCTGGTGCTGGGCGCTGTTGACCGTCTGAACGAGATCGGCATTCCTTGCTTCGGTCCTCGTGCCAACGCGGCGATCATTGAGGGAAGCAAGATCTTTTCCAAGAATTTGATGAAGAAATACGGAATTCCCTCCGCTGCTTACGAGGTGTTTACCGAGATGGAGCCGGCACTCAAGTATCTTGAGACGGCGTCTTATCCCACCGTTGTTAAGGCGGACGGCTTGGCACTGGGGAAGGGCGTGGTGATCGCCATGGATCGGGCAGAGGCGGAGGACGCCGTTCGCTCTATGATGGAGGATCACATGTTCGGAGACAGCGGTAGCCGTGTGGTGATCGAGGAATTTCTGACGGGTCCCGAGGTTTCCGTATTGGCGTTTACCGACGGTAAGACCGTCGTTCCCATGATCTCCTCCATGGATCATAAGAGAGCTCTTGATAACGACGAGGGACTGAACACGGGCGGTATGGGAACGATTGCTCCCAATCCCTACTATACGGCGGATATTGCCGAGCAGTGCGCAAGGGAGATCTTCCTGCCCACCATCGACGCGATGAACGCGGAGGGAAGAACCTTCCGTGGATGTCTCTATTTCGGACTGATGCTGACGCCGAACGGTCCGAAGGTCATTGAGTACAACTGCCGCTTCGGTGATCCCGAGACTCAGGTGGTGCTTCCTCTTCTGGAGAGCGATCTCTTGAAGGTGATGATGGCTTGTACCGACGGTACGCTTGCCGAAACGGAGGTGAAGTTCTCGGAAAAATCGGCTTGCTGTGTGATCATGGCATCGGGCGGATATCCCAAGGCGTACCAGAACGGCTTCCCGATCTCGGTGGATTCCGACATGGCGGCCCAGATCTATTTTGCGGGCGCTAAGGAAGCCGATGGCGAGCTCGTAACCGCAGGCGGTCGTGTGCTGGGTGTGACGGCAGTTGCCGCATGCTTGCCCTGCGCCATTGACGCCGCTTATGAAAACGTCAAGAAGATTCGTTTCGAGGGCGCTCACTACCGTAAGGATATTGGTCAGCGCGCGCTGAAGGCATTGAAATAACAGAGGAGTTGTATATGGTTTACAGAGTATATGTTGAGAAGAAGAAGGAGCTGGCAAACGAAGCTCGGAATCTTCTCAATGAAATTAAAAATTTCCTTTTCATTGATACGATCGAGGACGTTCGTATTTTTAACCGCTATGATGTGGAAAACATCGAGAAGTCTTTGTTTGACAATGCGGTGAATACGGTGTTCTCCGAGCCTCAGCTGGACGTAGTGACCTACACGCTTCCTGAGGACAAGGCGGTGGTGTTTGCCGTGGAATATCTCCCCGGTCAGTTTGACCAGCGCGCAGACTCTGCCGCGCAGTGTATTCAGCTCTTCTCCCAGGGAGAGCGTCCTACGGTAAGAACCGCAAGAGTTTACATGCTTTACGGAAACCTGACCGACGAGCAGCTTTCCGCTATCAAAAAGTATGTAATCAACCCCGTGGAAAGCCGTGAGGCATCTCTCTCGACGGTTGAGACCTTGAAGGTGACCTATGAGATTCCCACCACGGTTAAGACTCTTGAGGGCTTTACGGCGCTTGAGGACGAGGGACTTGCCGGATTCATCAAGACCTATGGTCTCGCGATGGATTTGGACGATATCCGCTTCTGCCGTGACTATTTCCGTACGGAGGACAGAGATCCCACCATTACCGAGATCCGCATGATCGACACCTATTGGTCGGATCACTGCCGTCATACTACGTTCTTGACGACGATTGACAACGTAAGCTTCGAGGATCCTAAGCTGGAGGCGGCTTACGAGGAATATCTGGCAACTCGCGCACAGCTTGGCAGAACCAAGCCGAAGAATCTGATGGACGTGGCAACCCTTGCCGTTCGTTACCTGAAGGCAGAGGGATTGCTTCCTCACCTGGACGAGTCCGAGGAGATCAATGCGTGTACCGTAAAGATTAAGGTAGACGTAGACGGTGAGAAGCAGGATTGGCTCTTGCTCTTTAAGAACGAGACCCACAACCACCCCACAGAGATAGAGCCCTTTGGTGGAGCTGCTACCTGTATCGGCGGAGCTATCAGAGACCCGCTTTCAGGTCGTTCCTATGTATACGCCGCAATGAGAGTTACAGGTGCGGGTGATCCTCTGCTTTCGGTATCCGAAACTATGGAGGGAAGTC
>JAZORA010000156.1:0-4794 GCA_045656365.1 Eubacteriales bacterium
GCGGGGTCAGAATCGATCCCTTTGCGCACTTTAGGAGAGAGGGATTGCGAGCGAGAAGATTGAGGGCATCGGCATCCAAAATCTTTGGCTTGTGGCAGTAGCGCAAAAGCTCGGAAAGAATCGATCGGGATGCGGGGGAGACCCCCATGCCGCAACCAATGACCAGAGCGTCTGCCCAATCCGCGGCATCCCGAACAATCTGAGGGTCGGGAGAGGACGGGTCGTAGGTGGTCACAAGTGCTTCAGGGAGAAGTGCTTGGAGGATCGTCCGATTTTCCTTCGGAGTCAGCACGCGGACAAGTCCCGCTCCCACGCGGTACGCCGCGTGCGCCGCCAGATACGCCGCGCCGCACATGCCCTCCGTGCCGCATACGCAAAGCAAACGCCCAAAGGTCCCCTTATGGGAGCGTTCGGGTCTTGGAGGGAGAGAGGGGAGAGTATGCTTGGAATAGGAAAAGATGGAATATTCGCTCATGTGGATCCTCCTTCAGGGCAAAAGATGCCCGATCTGTCTCAATTTTATCATAAAATCGAGAAAAAGTAAAGAAGAACTCGGTTAAAAGCGCCAAAAAGGGATGTTTTGGGAGAAATATTCCAAGAAACTTTAAAAAAACTCTTGACAATCGAAAGTAAATACATTATAATATGTATTGTCGCATTTTATGTCAATCAAATTGGTTTATGCGGAAACCTCAAAATTCAGCGCGGGAGGAAACGATGATCGTGGATGTCGCTCCGCTTCTTCGAGGAGAAGTGAAACGGTTGAAAATTGATTATATGCTTTCACCCGAAGAGACCGACGGGATCAGCTTTGATTCCGATGCACACGTGGTCGGGGAGTTGACCGACAACGCGGGCTATATGCGTCTGTTGCTGAAGGCAGAGCTTGGCTATCACGGGGAGTGCGCGAGATGTCTTGCTCCGGTAGACGGAGTTTTCTCTCTTGACTTTGAACGTACGGTGGTAACCGAGGGGACGCTGACGGAGGAGCAGCTGGAGGAAATGTCCGACGAATACGTGGTTCTCCACGGTTCGGAGCTGGATGTTGACGAGCCGTTGCGCGAGGAGCTTCTATTAAGCTTTCCTTTGCGTTTGCTTTGCTCCGAGGATTGCCCCGGTCTTTGCCCTCGCTGTGGAAAACCAAAGCGTGAGGGAGATTGCGGATGCTCGGACCGAGAAATCGATCCGCGGCTGGCGATTCTGAAAACCTTTTTTGACGAAGACGGCGAAGAAGAAAACAATTAATTTATATAAACGAACGTGTTACACGCGCTTCAAGGAGGTGTATATCATGGCAGTACCGAAGAAGAAAGTATCGAAGGCTCGCAGAGACAAGAGACGCTCCAACAACTGGAAGCTGGCTCTTCCCGGCATGACGAAGTGCCCTAAGTGCGGTGAGATCATTCTGAATCACCGTGTTTGCAAGGCTTGCGGATATTACGGCGGCAAGGAAGTGCTCAAGGTTGAGAGCAAATAATTCAAAAGAGAGCGGCTTTGTTGTTTGACAAGCCGCTCTTTTGCTATTTTTTAGAACGTTAAAAACGTGAAGAAAGGAAGGGGACCCGTATGAAAAAACGAGGATTGCGACTGTTTTGCGGTCTTTTGGCGGCGCTCGTGACGGTGGCGCTTTGGGGCTGCGCACCCGAGAAGGGTGGCGAGATGGAGCGTCCTGTCTACGACGAGGGGCTTCCTTCCCGGGTGGTTCGCTTGACGTCTTACGAGGGACTTGAAATTCCCTTGGCAGAGGGAGAGAGCAAGAGTGAGGCGGTCTGGCGTGAGATTCTCAGTCGGGCGGAGATCCTTTCTTATCCCGAGGAGGCGGTCTCCTATTATGCGGAGCAGAGTCGCGAAACCTATCGCTATTACGCCGAAAAGAACGATTGGAGCTACGAGGATGCCTTGGAGCGTCTGGGCACGTCGGAGGAAGCAATCCTTGCGGACGCCCGAGAGATGGTAAAGGGGGACCTCGTTTACCGATATATCGTAGAGAAGGCGGGGATTTCCCTGACCGAGGCGGAGGTGGAGCGGTTGTTTGACCGTTATGCCGAAAAATTCGCCGAGGATTACGGAAAAGAGATCGATGAGGTGAAGGACGGTATGGCCGACCTGATTCGGGAGTCTATGCTGTACGATAAGACCATGGAGTATTTGATTCTCCGCAACCGCTTCGTTGCGGCAGAATCCGAGACCTGACGGAGGGCGAGATGGGACGATACACCGGACTCTTGCTTTGCTCGGATTTTGATGGAACGCTTGCCCATGAGGGGAGGGTTTCTGCGGCAAATGCCGATGCCATTCGGCGCTTTCAGGAGGGTGGCGGAAGGTTTACCCTTGCTACGGGACGGTATCCGTCGATCCTTGGAGAGGTGAAGGGGATATTTTCCTGCAACGCCCCCTTGATCGCCATGAACGGGGCGATCCTTTACGATGCGGATCGGGACAAGCTCCTTTACGAGGGGCGCATGGAGCGACCCTATTTGGAAACGCTGCGCCGGATCAGCCGTCGGTGTGATGACGGGATTCTTGAATACGTATTCTGTCCTGCCGACGCTTGGCGAGGAGAGCACGTACAGCCTGACGATTGGAGGCGGATCGAGGAGCTGCTTTTGCGTCCCCTTCACAAGATTCTCGTTTACGTGAAGGAATCGCAAAGTGATACGATCAAACGGACGGTCGAGGAGCTGTCGGGGGCGGGCTATGCCATCTCCCGAAGCTGGATCGATAACGTGGAGATCCAGGAGGATCACTACGACAAGGGTAAGACGGCGCGCCGTCTGGCGAGCCTTCTTGGCGCGGATCAGCTTATTTGCGTGGGAGACTACGAAAACGACGCGCCCATGCTCAGAGAAGCGGACCTTGCGATTGCCATGGGAAGCGCGCCCGATTCGGTCAAGGCGCTGGCGCATCGTGTGACCGCGGCGGCGGAGGACGATGGATTTGCGCGCTTTTTGGAAACTCTTTAAATACGAAACATAGAAAGCGAAACAGAATGAAGATACTTGCAATCGGCGATGTGGTCGGGAATCGAAGTGTAGAATACTTAAAGGAAAAGCTTTGGAGTGTCCGTCGGGAGCTCGCAGTGGATTTTGTGGTGGCAAACGGAGAGAATGCCGCCGAGATTCACGGCATTGGCGCCACCGACGCGGAAGAGCTGTGGAACGCGGGCGTGGACTTGATTACGCTGGGTAATCACGCCTTTGGGCGAAAGGATATTTGTACGCCTCTTTCGGATTCGAATGCCATCATTCGTCCTGCCAACTACCCGCCCTTGGCGCCCGGCGGAGGGTATACCATCCTGAATGTGGACGGCTGGCGGATCCTTGGGATTAACGTGATGGGAACGGCGCTGATGGAATCCTTGGCGTGTCCCTTCTCGACGGTCGATCGGATTCTTGAGCGAGAGTCGGGCAATTATGATTTCGCCGTATTGGATATCCATGCCGAGGCAACCTCAGAAAAAATGGCGATCGGACGATGGTTTGACGGACGGATCTCGGTGATCTTCGGAACGCACACCCACGTGCCCACAGCGGATGAGCAGATTTTGCCGAAGGGAAGCGGTTACGTGACCGATCTTGGCATGACGGGGCCTGTGGACGGCATTATTGGCGCCGACGCGGAAGCCGTAATTGAAAAATTCCGTACGAAAATGCCCGTGCGCTTCCGAGTAGCGGAGGGTAGGATTGAAGCACAGGCGGTGCTCTTTGATCTGGACACCGACACAAAACGGGTCAGATCGATCCGAAGAATCCGATTTTAAGGAGGTTTTCCATGAGTGACGCGTTGAACACCTATTCAACCTCTGCCCTTGCTTATCTTGGCGACTGTGTGCTGGAGCTTTGTGTGAGAAACTATTTGGTGTGCCAGGGACTTTCCTCCTCGGCGGCACTGAACAAGCGAGCGCTGGATTTTGTGCGCGCCTCGGCACAGGCGGAGGCAATGAAGCGGATTCTTCCTCTTCTTCATGAGGATGAGGAGGCGGCGTTCCGCAGAGGCAGAAACATCGGACATACCAATACGCCCAAGTCGGCAACGGTGGCAGAGTACCGTTCTGCCACGGGCATGGAAGCACTTTTCGGTTGGCTGCACCTTGCGGGCAGACAGGAACGAATCGAGGAGTTGTTTCGAGCGGCGTATGAATTGTGATGAAAAATTATATAAAAATATATAAAACTAAGAAAGGCGAACAATAAAATGACAAATCCCGTGATTAAAATAACAATTAAAGATTTTGGAACCATGACGGCAGAGCTGTATCCTGAGAAGGCGCCCAAGACGGTTGCCAACTTCCTCAAGCTGATCGACGAAGGCTTTTTTAGCGGTTTGATCTTCCACCGCGTGATTAAGGGCTTTATGATTCAGGGTGGCGGCTATGACGAGAACATGGAGCACAAGGATTGCGATTCGATCCGTGGAGAATTCAAGGCAAACGGCTTTATGCAGAACGATCTGAAGCACACCCGCGGCGTTCTTTCCATGGCAAGAACCTCTGATCCCGATTCCGCATCCTCTCAGTTCTTCGTGATGCACATGGATGCACCCCATTTGGATGCCCAGTACGCGGGCTTTGGCAAGGTGACCGAGGGACTCGAGGTGCTTGACGCGATCGCGTCGGTCAAGACGGGCAACTATGGCTGGTATATGCAGGATGTTCCGAAAACTCCCGTGGTCCGCGAAAGCATGGAGGTTATCGCAAGATAAGCTTAAAGAGAGAGCAAAGGCGTGGCTTTTGCTCTCTTTTTATTGAATTTTTCAACACAAATATTTTAGTTTTGTGTTGACAAATTTCGTCGA
>JAZORA010000157.1:0-3480 GCA_045656365.1 Eubacteriales bacterium
GGGTGTTGTGAAAGCTGGTGGCAGGTTCCTTTTGGGGTGTATAATCCTTATACGGAAACAAGACTTTTTCCCGTGCAGATTGCCGAGGGAATCACAGCCTTCATAATAGCCATCGCGGTTATTTTGATCGCGGCTCGCAAGGATTTCCAATCAGGCGGAAGGACAATGGCGTGGATGTGGGTGATGTTTGGTCCGTCGCGCGTGATATGGGAATTCTTCCGTGCAAACGAAAAGTTGTTTTGGGGACTTTCGGAGCTTTCGCTTTGGAGCATCGCACTTACCGTGGCAGGCGTGATTTGGTTAAGTTTAGATAAAAGACAAGGAGACGAGAAAGCATGAATTATTTCTTGTTGTTTTCCAATCTTGCTATGGTCATTTGCATGGCTGTCAGCTTTACATACGGTGTCGTCCGTTTCTTTAAGAAAGGGAAGGCGTTGTATTTGCAAATGATCGTGGGCGGACTTGGATGTATGATGCTTGGAAGAGCATTTCAGTTTATTACACTTTTGACGCGTGGAATGCTGCCTGAGGGCTTCCATATTGGAACGCTTGGCATCGTTGGCGGATTTTTGTTCTTTTTATCCGCAAACTATGGACAAATGGACAGGCTTCTTGACGACGGAGCAAAGGAAAACAGAAAATACCGTTTGCTCGGCTTTTTAGCACCTTTGTTGATTGCAGGCATCTATGGTTTGGTCTTCTTATTTGACATCAGACTTGAGAGCATAATCGTGTACGGTGTGATGACGGCAATCATTATGTTTGCATCGTATTTCAACCTGAAGCACTTTATTTTCCCCGACGTTGAGTTCGGTATCATTCGCAGCATTCGAGGATATAACCTGATTGCCCTTTTGCTTGGGGTATTGAGCGTAGGAGAGATCATTCTGCTGCTTTGGAATAAGACGCTCCCGCTTTTGATTCTGTACGTAGCAATTTGTGCGGTATCGATTGCTATTGTTCCGATTTTGGAGAAGGGAGTCAAAAAATGGACAATATAAACTATTTGTTATTTATTTGTGTTGCCGTTCCGATTCTTTTGATGCTTTTCGTGCTTGAAAAGAAATCAAAGATCACGGCGGGCTATATGTTGATCGGTATTTTGGTTTGCTTGTTTATATCCGAGGTAAACGGCTTTTTGCTGTCTTACTTCAAGTATGATGAGTACTACGTAACCACAACCATCACACCGATTACGGAGGAGATTGCTAAAGCGCTTCCTGTTTTGTATTTTGCTTTCTTGTTTTCCGATAAGCGTGAAACGCTGATTTCACTCTCCATTGCAACAGGCATCGGATTTGCTATTCTTGAAAACTTGATGATTTTTGTGGCAAACGTGGAGTACGTCAGTCTGTTTTGGGCGGCGGTTCGCGGATTTTCCTCGGGACTTATGCACGGACTTTGCACGGCAGCCGTAGGAATTGGACTTTCATTCGTACATAAGAAAAAGAAATTGTTTGTCTGCGGTACGCTCGCTCTTTTAATCGTAGCGATCACATACCATTCGATCTATAATACCTTGATTCAGTCGGAATATCAGATGGTAGGCGCAATTCTTCCTATGGCAACCTATATTCCCGTATTGATCGTTATATATGGAAAGAAAATTTTCAAAAGAGGGAAAAAGGCATGAAGAAAACAAAGTTTTTTGCTAAGATGGCACTGTGCGTCGTTTTGATTGCGGCAATGCTGTCTCAGACGATTCTGCCGATTTTTGCAGAGGCACAGCCTGTATATTTGAAGGAGATTCAGATCAGCACGGGTAAAACTGCCGAAGAAGCCAAGAGGTGGCTTGTTGAAAACGGATATACGGTTTTTGACGAGGATCTGAACGCGGGTACAGGCAAGGATTATGCATATTTAGGATATAAAACCACCCAAAACCGTGATGAGGCGATTTGTGATATATCCATGATGAGTATGGACTCCGGATATAAGATCATGAACTACGGCGAGATGATCAGACAGTCGCAAAAGGGAATTGAGGATAGGGCGGCGGAGATGCTGGAGGCACTGTCTGAATTCCGTTCCAATTTGGAGGCGGGAAGCCCCAATGCGCGGCTCGCAAAGGAAACGCTTGACATATTCCGTGCGGGAGAAAACGATTCTATTCCGCTCGGAGATTATCTTTTGGACACGTCGAGAAGCGTAGATGATATCGTCGATATCTTTCTTATGAGTAATACCCTTGTTTTCAATATGATCTACAATCAGGTGGTGTTCGGTGTTTCGGACTATAATCAAGACGGAGAGGACGGATCGATAAAGACATGGCTCGATCGCATTTCAGAGACAGGTCCTTTATCTGAGTCTTTAACCGATAAGGAGCTTGATGAGCTTGACGAGCTTTACTACGAAAAGGCTGAACGGCTCGAGTATTCGATCAATAACTTCGTAGAAATGCTCTATGATGCAATTGACCGACTTGATTCCAATGAAAACGGGGAGTTTGATGAAGGAGAAAACGTACAATCTTGCGCTACCTCTGAAGAAGAAGCGCTTGCTATTATCGAAAGCATCGGCGACGGCACTCAGCTTGACTCGTCGGATATGGATATGCTTTTGCTTGCGGTATATGAAACGCTTGCGGAATATGAATATGGCGATATTGACGTCGGCTGGTGCTTCGAAAATTACATGGAAGAAAAAGACATTCGTATGCTCTATCCCCTTGTAATGAGTCTCACGGACGGTCAGATTTCAATGATGCAGATCTCCGGCGTTGTAAATATGGTATTGGCAACGAAAAATACGGAGACGGTGTATAACGATGCAAAGGCAAAGCTCGATGAGCAGAGTGTGAAGCTGATAGAAGCAAACGGAGGAAAAAATCCATCGGTATTCATCGGCGTAAACCGAGAGCTATATAAAGAAGAGGTCGGACTTACCACGGAGGCTGCGCGTGTTGCCGCTACGAGCGCAAACTATAATCAGCTTACGGAAGAAAACGCATTGCATAAAGATCTGAAGACCTCTATTCAAATATGCGCAGGAGTGGGGCTTGCTGCGGCAGGCGTTGTTACCATTACGACAACGATCGTCGGTTCGATTGTCGGCGCACAAGGCCTTTTTGCAACACTCGCATGTATTGCCACATCCACAATGGCGACCGCCGGCAGCTTTGCGGTATCGCTTGCTACGTTTGTGCCGGGGGCGATCGTCGTGTTAGCCATTGTGGCGGTTCTTGTAATTCTTACGATCTGGCTCGTTGACGTAATCAAGGAGTCTTGGAACGATAAGCACCCCGAATATACAAAGATACCGACTTCAATGTATGAGTATGATGCCGAAAGTAGCGCATACGTGCGGTATGAGGCAGTTCGCGAGAGGGGCGGAGATCCGGGAGATATTAACTGCTTCCAGGCACGTCGTTGGAATGCGCTCTACGTTTCTTACGACGAAAACAGCGGTTCCCCCATCACCGCAAACGAAATGGGAGAATTCTTCCGCGTAAAGCGAGGAGATCCCAATGTGGTGGAC
>JAZORA010000158.1:0-2135 GCA_045656365.1 Eubacteriales bacterium
CGTCGGCTTTGCGATGGGCGGTGGCACACAGGGGGCAAAGGACGCGGGGGATATCGTGATCCTCGATAACAACCTCGCCTCGATCGTGCGAGCGGTGCTGTACGGACGAACGGTGTTCAAGAGTATCCGAAAATTCATCACGCTCCAGCTCACGATGAATTTTTCGGCGGTGGGCGTCACGATGATCTGCCCCTTTTTGGGAGTCGATTCTCCCGTGACGGTGGTGCAAATGCTCTGGATCAATCTCATTATGGACACCCTCGGAGGGCTTGCTTTTGCGGGAGAGCCGCCGCTTGCCGAATATATGAGGGAGCGACCGAAGCGACGGGAGGAGAGTATTTTCAACCGTTATATGGTCGGGCAGATTTTGATTCTGGGAGGATTTACGGTTGCGCTCTGCTTGCTCTTTTTGAAGCTTCCGAGCGTGGCGGCGTGCTTTCGTCCGTCGGAAAACGGGATCTACCATCTCACGGCGTTTTTCGCGTTGTTCATCTTTTCGTCGGTCTTTAATTGCTTCAATGCGAGAACAGACCGACTCAATCTCACGGCGGGACTTCGGAGGAATCGAGCGTTTTTGTTGATTATGGCGGCGGTTCTGGTGATACAGATCCTGTTCGTGTATCTTGGGGGAAGCGTGCTTCGTACCGCACCGCTCACGGCGACCGAGCTGCTCGTCACGTTTTCCTTCTCCTTGGCGGTGTTGCCGTTTGATTTTCTCAGAAAGCTGATCCGAAAGCACCTTGTCGGACGGGGCGGATATTGAAAAAAATGAAAAAACGGGGGCTTCCGTTGAAGGGTTTCAAGAGAAGCTTCCCAAAAGTTGATATCGGAGAAAACAAAAAAGGCAGAAAAAATAAAAAAAGGTATTGACAAAAGCGAAAAGATTGTGTATAATAAAGGATGTCCGCAGACGGATGCAAACGGCAGTCGGCGGATGAGTACACGGAGAAGTACTCAAGAGGCCGAAGAGGCGCCCCTGCTAAGGGTGTAGGCCGGTTATACCGGCGCGAGAGTTCAAATCTCTCCTTCTCCGCCAAAGAGAAAAGAGGCAAAAACTACGGTTTTTCGCCTCTTTTCTCTTATTTTCTCGCTTTTTCTCGTTTTTTCAAGGGTATGAAAAAATACTTTTTAATACATCAAAATACATCGAATAGCAACAGAAATGTAGTCAAAATGTAGTCAAACGGTTTGCTTCCCGAGCCTGCGCCACGGGCGGGGGCGTGCCCTCCGGCCCGTGGGCGCAGGGCTTCGGGTCTTCGGGAATCCGCAAGATTCCCGAGGGAGGGATTTCGCCCTCTGCGGAGGGCGGGACGCGGATTCGCTCGCCGCTGGGCAGGAGCCCTCAAAAAGAAGGGCGTTTTTGAGGACTCCGTCCTTGAGCGTGGGTTCAGACCTTGCGCTTCCGTCAAGAGGGCAAGCGGTTGTATTTCCGAAAAACTTTTTTGAGAAGGACACTCAAAAAACTTTTCCGAAAATCTCCACCGTCAAGTATGCCCCTCTTGACCTCGCTATCTTGGGTGCCCCCAACCGAAAGCCTCTTTTTCGAAAATTCAGTTCTTTTCTTCCGTCGAGGAGAGCTTCTCCATCTCACTCACGAAATGGCTGCGCTGCGCATGCAGCTCGTCCATCGCGGCAGTCTTGCCGGCATAAGTCTTCCAATCTCCAAGCCCCTGCTTTGAGGACGTTCCGATCTTGTCGGTATAGCCCCGATGAGAATCAGTGGCGAACCGCCAGGAATAGTCCTTGAGCGTGGAAATGTAATAAATCGATCGCAGCTTCTCACCGTCCATAGTTCCTCGCTCGGTCTCAAAATCGAGCTCATAGATGCCAAACACATTCAACATACGTTGATGGTATCGGTGAAATGCAGTCATAACATTATGAGCAAGATAAAGGAACAAATTGACGTCGCTTCGATTGAAACGATACTCCACGTAAAAAGTATCATACGGACGATAAACCAAATCATAGATCAGATCGCAAACAAAGAAAAGCGGCTTGAGGCAGATCCGGGACGAGGATTCCCGAATATGAATGATCGAGGCAAGATCTCGCGCATCAGCTCCCCAAGACTCGGGGCGTTGGTCGGCGGGCAGGATGCGGATAAACGGATGATTCCGAACGGTAGAAGGATG
>JAZORA010000159.1:0-11390 GCA_045656365.1 Eubacteriales bacterium
TCCCGCCGCAGTCGCTTACGAATTTGCCAAAAAACACGGCGTCATCTGCGTTCTGAAGGATCACGAAACGGTGGTCTCGGACGGTGGCGCTCGTCTCTATCGCAACAGCACGGGTAACAGCGGAATGGCAACGGGCGGATCGGGCGACGTTCTGGCAGGGGTCCTTGGCGGACTTTTGGCAGAGAGTAAGGAAGCCCCACAGGATCCGCTTACGCTTGTCTCCCTTGGCGTGTACCTCCACGGTCTGGCGGGAGATCTCGAGGCGGAGGAGTTGAGCGAATACTCCCTCATGGCGCGGGATCTGATTGACGGACTGCCCCTCGCCATCAAGAAGATCACTCGTTCGTAATTACATCAAGTAAAGGTAGCCGAGAAAATCTCTTGGCTACCTTTTGTTTTATGACGCTCCTCTATCCAAAAACCGCGCAAGAGACGGATCGGTCGCCAGCGTATCTGCCCCCCAAAGGATCAGGACACGATCACAGCGCGACCGACCAAGCGCCTCCTCAAACGTTCCCTCGTAATAGCGTGGGTCGATCACCACCAGATCGTAATGTCTTGCCAAAAGAGGAATGAGCGAATTGGAAAAGCTGTCCTTCACCAAAAGCAATCGCTCCCGCCCCTCCCCTCCTTCATGCCGAACCGTGAGAAATCCGTAATTTCCGCCGAGAAAGACCTCGTACCGGTTCTTCTTTTCAAGGGAAGACCAATCGTAAAATCCACAAAGAGAGCGCGTGTCGGTTTCAAACTCAATGAGAAAGTCCTCATCTCCCTCATAGCGGTACAAAACGATTCGATCCGCTTGGGTTCCCATCCCGCCCGAGGCGGAATCCGACGATCCAAAAAAAGAATCGCTGACCTCCTCAAGGAAAAATTCTGATTGTCCAGAGGGTTCGACACCCAGCATGGAACAAATCTCCCGATAGCCAAGATATGCCCCCTCGCCCGTCCAGTGGTGATCGGTTCGGTAAAAAATCCCCTTCCCCGTATCCGCCGCCTCGCGCAAGGGGGTACGGAGATCGGCGGAGGACACGCCACGATCTTCGATCCGCTCCCAAAGCTCGTCCGCGTATGAAGCGTCATAGCCCGACGGGAGCTTTTCTCTCATCACATCCACCGCGCGAGGGACGAATGCCGCCATCACGGGAATGGCGCTCTTGCCTTGCGCTCCCTCGATCGCCCGAAGATTGTTCTCTGCCACCGCAAGGCTTTCGTAGGCATCCCGATCAATCAGATATCCGTCCTTCCCGAAAAGAATTCCGTGATTTTCTCCTCGCAAAAGCAACCGCTCCCCCCCGGCCTTCGCGATGACCCAGGTGGTCCGCAGGGGAAACTGATCGGCGCAAAAACGGCTCAAGCGCTCACCGAAGGAGCCGTCCGCCACCTCTCGGAAGGAAGGGGCTTTCCAGACGGTCAGGGCACGATTTTCCGCCTCGGAAAAGGATTGCTTCGGCAAAAGGATCAATCCCACGCCAAACACCAACAAAAACGCTCCGCAAAGGAAAAGGAATCCCCCGTCAAGCCACCGTTTCACCATCGAGCACCTCTTTTTTCATTTCTTTCATGTACTATTATACACAAAGTCCACCCCACCATGCAAAAAGGGGAGTTTTCCTTGGAAAATTCCCCTTTTTATCATTTATCAAGTGATCGAGAAAGCTTTCTTCGTTGTTTTCTTACTCATCCAATGCTTCAAAGCGCTCGCGTGCGCGGAAAAGCAGAGATACACACCAGATGCCCGCCAATGCGACAACGGTATAAACGATTCGGCTTCCGAGTGCGGTCTGACCGCCAAACAGCCACGCTACCAGGTCAAATCGGAAAAGACCGATGCTACCCCAGTTGAGTGCGCCGATAATGGTGACGATCAAAGCGATTCTGTCCATGATCATATCAAGTCCTCCTTTGAAACGGTTTTGCCGCTCATGCTTAGTTTGACCGACCCGTCTTTTTTTATGAGCGGAAAATTTCGGTAGGTTTTTCTTGAATCCTTGTTTTTTCTCGAAATCTATTGCATATTGTTCGTTAAAATTATATAATAGTATTGAACGAAAATTCAGGAGAAATACGATATGAAGCAATCGATCAGTCCGGTTCTGATTCAATATATCAAAAACCGAAGCGTGGAGATCCTGGGACTCGGTGTTTCCAATCTCCCCCTTGCGGAGCTGCTTTGCGAGGCGGGAATCCCTCTCACGGTGCGGGATAAAAAAGCTCCCGAGGAGCTGGGCGAGAGCGCCCTCCGTCTGAGAGAAAAGGGCGTCCGCTTTTTTTCGGGAGAAGACTGCTTTGACCATGTGGATGGCGATCTGATCTTTCGCTCCCCCGGAATCCGTCCCGATCTCCCCGCCCTGACTCGCGCGCTCCGGCGCGGTGCGGAGCTGACCTCGGAGATCGAGCTCTTTTTGCGACTTTCCCCCGCCCAATCCTATGCGCTGACGGGAAGCGACGGAAAAACCACCTCCACCACGCTGACGGAACGCTTTCTTGCCGCCGAGGCAGAACGCACGGGCGTGGGAAAAGCGCTGGTTGGCGGAAACATCGGTACGCCTCTTCTCTACCGTCTGGCAGAGACCTCTGAGAATGACCGTGTGGCAATGGAGCTTTTCAGCTTTCAGCTGATGACCGTCACCGACGCGCCCGCCTACGCGGCAATCACCAATCTCTCGCCCAATCACCTGGATTGGCACACCTCCATGGATGAATACGCCAACGCAAAAAAGAAGATCGTCGGCAAAGAAACGAAGAGACTTGTCACCAACGCCGATTGCGCCGCTACGGTGGACATCGCCGCCGAGCTTCTCGGCAAGCGCAAGGAAAACGGCGCCTCAACGCCCGCTCTCTATCTGTTCTCCTCTACCCGTACCTCCTTTGAGGAGATTTTTTCGGGAGCGCTTTCTCATGTCGCCGAGCATGACCGCGCGCTTTACTTAAAGGACGGACAGATCGTCCTCTCGGACGGCTTGACCGAGACGGCGTTGCTTTCGCTCCATCGCATTCGCGTACCGGGCAAGCACAACGCAGAAAATTTCATGACCGCCATCGCCCTGACCTACGGTCGGGTGGATCCTTCGGTTTACGGCTCGGTCGCCGATGCGTTTACGGGTGTGGAGCATCGTCTCGAATGGGTACGCAATCTTGACGGTGTGGACTATTACAACAGCTCCATCGACTCCTCCCCCACCCGTACCGCCGCCGCCCTATCGGCGCTTGCGGGACGGGATATTGTAGTCATCTGCGGCGGCTACGACAAAAAGATCCCCTTTGAGCCCCTTGCCGACGCACTTCTCCATTCGGCGCGCGCCGTGGTGCTGACGGGAGCCACTGCCGAGAAGATCGGTGAGGCGATCCGCAATCACCCCCTCTATGAAAGCAAGGAGCTGACCGTCTGCTTCCGACCCGATTTTAAAGAGGCAATCCAAGCCGCTCGCTCTCTGGCGCGTGAGGGTGGTTGTGTGCTTCTCTCCCCCGCCTGTGCCAGCTTTGATGCCTTCCGCAATTTTGCCGAGCGCGGCGATCGTTTCCGAAGCATCGTAAAATCGCTGGAAAGTTAACAAAATATGATAGATATGGTTAAAAAATTTTGATATAATACCCTTGAATGAGATGATCAAACCATAAAAAAGAAAGGATATCCCCATGTTGAAAAGAATCACGCTTCTCGTTCTGGCTCTTCTCTTGTGCTTTGGCGCCACCGCCTGCGCCAAGGAGGATCCCGACGCACCCAAGGATATGTTCTCGGTCACCCTGGGCGGCGAGCCCTTCCGTCTTTACGTACCCGCAGGCTGGACCTCGAATACCACCAGCGGTATCTCGGGAGCATACTACTCCCCCTCGGAGAAAAGTCTTGTCAGCGCTCGATATTACACGCCTGCCGATCCCGAAATGACCCTGAGCTCCTATATGGATTTTTGTGCGGAGCAGTATGCCGCAACGCTGTCGGGCTTTGAGATCACCGCCCGCGACGCCGCTCTTCTCGGCGGAGAAAACGCCATCAAGCTCAGCTACAAGTTCAAGGAGGGAGACACCGAGATCGTCTGCTTCCAGATCACCGCTCTCTACGGCGGCGATATGGTATCCCTCAACGGCTATTGCACCGCTACTCTTTACGAAACCATCTCCGAGCAGTACGACCAGATCGCAAAGGAATTCGTGCTCTGTGAAAAAACCGATCCGAACGGCGAGGAGCTGGTCGATAAAAACACCCCCGAGGGAATGGAGATCGCCTCTGCCGATCATCTGGAGTATCGCTTGTACGTACCCAAGACCTGGATTTGTGACGCCGAAAGCGGCGTGTCCGAGGCATACTATCCCGAAAGCGGAAAATCCAACGTAACCGTTTCCTTCCTGAACCCCTCCGAGTCGATTTCGATTCAGGACTATTTCACTCGCTGTGAAAACGAATACCGCGCCGTGCTTCCCTCCTATGAGCGAACCGAAGAGCCCACCGAGCGAACGGTGGGAGGACGGGTAGCGTATTCCTACATTTATCGCACCACGGTAGACGGCGTAAAGATCACCACCATGCAAACCCTCTTCACCAGAGACGGTAAGATCTACTCCTTTACCTATACGGCGCTCTCCGAGAATTTTGAGCTTCACATGGGCGACGTGAACGCCATGCTGGATGCCTTTACCTTCCGTTAAGAGTGAGCGCCATGGAAGCAAATCGAACCGTTTATTTAGACAACAGTGCCACAACGCCCCTCTCCCCTGCCGCCAAGGCAAAGCTCTTAGAGGTGATGGAGATCTACGGAAATCCCTCCTCTCTGCATCGAATGGGACAGGATGCCGAGAAGGTCCTTGAGGCGGCAAGAGAATCGATTCTCCGCGGACTTGGACAAAGACCCCGTGGGAGGGAGGGCGAGCTGATCTTCACCTCCTGTGGCACCGAAGCCACCTCTTTGGCGCTCCTCGGTGTGGCATCCGCCAAGGAACGGCGCGATGCCAAGCGCATTCTCACCACCGACTCCGAGCACCCCTCGGTGGCTCGTGTGATGGATCAGCTGGAAAAGCGTGGCTTTGAGGTCGTTCGGATCCCCACAAGACAAGGTGTCCCCGACATGGACGCGCTGGATCGCGCCCTTGACCAAAAAATTCTTCTCGCATCCTTTATGCTGGTCAATAACGAGACGGGCGCCATCTATCCCGTCCGCGACATGTTCCGTAGGATCAAGTCGCGCTACCCCGACGCCATCACCCATTGTGACGCGGTTCAGGGCTTTATGAAAATCCCCTTTACCCCCGCCTCGCTGGGAGCGGACCTGATTACAGTCAGCGCCCACAAGCTTCACGCCCCCAAGGGAATCGGCGCGCTCTATATTGCCGCGCCCATCCTGAAGGCAAAAAAGATCGTCCCCTTCCTCCACGGCGGTGGTCAGGAAAAGGGACTGCGGTCGGGAACCGAAAATCTTCTCGGAATCGCCGCCTTTGGCGCGGCGGTGGAGGATATCCGTCTCCATCAGGCGGAGCACACCGAGCGCCTGACCGATCTGCGGCGCTACGCTGAGGAAAAGCTTTCGGGCATGGACGTGCGGATCAACCGACCTGCGGGAGAATACGCGCCTCACATCCTGAATCTGACCCTGCCCCACATCAAGAGTGAGACCATGCTCCACGCGCTATCCGCCGACGGAATCTTCGTCTCCAGCGGATCTGCCTGCTCCTCTCATTCTCATCATCCCAGCGAGACC
Source organism: Eubacteriales bacterium (assembly GCA_045656365.1). Lineage (GTDB taxonomy): Bacteria > Bacillota > Clostridia > Oscillospirales > CAG-272 > HGM12713. Next base: position 5,694 of record JAZORA010000159.1, read on the forward strand.
CTTCTTGCCTTTGGACTTACGCCCCATGAGGCGGATTGCTCCCTTCGGATCAGCTTCTCCGCCTATAACGAGAGGTCGGACGTGGATGCCCTCTGCACGTCTCTTGAAGCATCTCTTCAAAAGCTTGTTCGCATCAAAGGATAAGCTTTACACCGATCAAAAAAAGACCGACCAAGGAATGCCTTGGTCGGTCTTTTTCGTTATTGCTTCATCGCTTGGTTCACATACGCTTGCAGTGCGTCTCTTCGATCGGGATCTAACGCGGAAACATCCCTCAGGGGGTTTTTTACCCCTAATTTTTCATACTTGAAAAAGCCCATGGTATGGAAGGCAAGAAGCTCGTATCGATCCACACAGGAAAAGGGCTTGATCATCTCCAGATATCGGTCAAGAAGCTCCTCGCTATCATTCAGCTCGGGAACGATCACCGTGCGGATCCTGGTTTTTTTACCGATGGAATCAAGATAGCGCAATGTGTCGAGTGTTTGCGATATTCCGTGTCCCGTATAACGCCTGTAAAGCTCCTCGTCGGGAAATTTCAGGTCAAGCAGCACCGACTGGGCGCCGCCGAGAACCTTCTTTACCGTATCGGTCAGAGGAACACCGCCCGATGTATCGATGATATAACCGATCCCCTCGCGGTCAAGAGACGGCATCATGCCGGAGAGAAACTCGGCCTGAAGAAGCGGTTCGCCGCCGCTGAAGGTCACGCCGCCGTCCGCCCCAAAATAGGGCTTATAGCGGACAAGCTTCCGCACAAGCGCATCTCCCTCCATCTCCATTCCCTGCTTTTCCCACGTATCGGGATTGTGGCAATAGGCACAGCGGAGGGGACAGCCTGCCAGAAATACGGCGTATCGGAGTCCCTCGCCGTCTACTGCCGCAAGGCTCTCAAAGGAATGAATGATCCCTTTTTTCTCGGACATCTGCCTCTCCTTTTTTCGTTACATTTTATCGTGGAAGGTACGGGCAATCACCTCAAGCTGCTTATCCTTGGTCAGCTTGTTGAAGTTGACGGCGTATCCGCTGACACGAATGGTCAGGGAGGGATAGAGCGTGGGGTCGTTCATGGCGTCGATCAGCTTTTGACGGTTCAATACGTTCACGTTCAGGTGATGTGCATTCTGCACAAAATAGCCATCCAGCACAGAAACCAGCTTCCGTACGCGATCCTCCTCGTCCGTGCCGAGTGCGTCGGGCGTAATGGAGAAGGTGTTGGAAATGCCGTCCTGACAGCATGCGTAGTTCACCTTTGCCACCGAGTTCAGGGACGCAAGAGCGCCCTCGGCGTCACGGCCGTGCATGGGGTTCGCACCGGGAGCGAAGGGCTCGCCCGCGCGTCTTCCGTCGGGCGTTGCGCCCGTTTTCTTTCCGTACACCACGTTGGAGGTGATGGTCAGAACCGACAAGGTATGCTTGGCTCCGCGGTAGGTCTTGGTCTTGCAGAGCTCGGAGTAGAAGAACTCGGTGATCCAGGACGCGATCTCGTCCACACGGTCGTCGTCGTTACCAAACTTGGGGAAATCTCCATCGGTCACGAAGTCCACAACGAGACCTCTTTCGTCCTTGACGGGGGTCACCTTTGCGAATTTGATGGCGCTAAGGCTATCCGCCAGCACGCTGAAACCGCTGATACCGAACGCCATCAAGCGCTCGGGCTCGGGCTCGTGCAGAGACATCATCAGTCTCTCGTAAGCATAGCGGTCGTGCATATAATGGATCACGTTCATGGTGTTTACGTAGAGCTTTGCCATCCACGCGGCGTAGAACTTGTACGCCTCCATGACCTCGTCGTAATCGAGGGGCTTTCCGTCCTCAAACACCTTGCCCTCAGGAGCGATCTGATCGCCGTACAGCTCGTCACGACCGCCGTTGAGCGCCATCAGAAGCACCTTGGCAAGGTTACATCTTGCGCCGAAGAACTGCATCTGCTTACCCGTCTTCATGGCGGAAACACAGCATGCGATGGCGTAATCGTCACCAAAATCCTTCCGCATCACGTCGTCGTTCTCGTATTGGATCGAGTCGGTATCGATGGATACCTTGGCGCAGAATGCCTTAAAGGGCTCGGGGAGCTTCTGCGACCAGAGAACCGTAATGTTGGGCTCGGCACTGGGTCCCAGGTTATAAAGGGTCTGAAGGAAACGGAAGCAGGTTTTGGTGACCATAGGTCTGCCGTCCTCTGCCATACCTGCCAAGGAGCAGGTCACCCATACGGGGTCGCCCGCAAAGAGGTCGTTGTATTCGGGCGTGCGCAAATGGCGAACCAGGCGCATCTTGAGGACCAGATCGTCAATCAGCTCCTGTGCCTCCAGCTCGGTCAGCGTACCCTCGGCAATATCACGCTCCATATAAATATCCAAAAAGGCAGAAATTCGTCCAATACTGTTGGCGGCACCGTTCTGCTCCTTTACCGCACCCAGATAGCCGAAGTAGAGCCACTGTACGGCTTCCCTTGCGTTCTCTGCGGGACGGGAAATATCACAGCCGTACTGAGCTGCCATCTCCACCAACTGGGGCATGAACTCCAGCTGTCTCTGGATATCCTCCAGAAGCTGAATGGTCTCGGCGTTCATATCGCGCTCGCCGATGCGACGCTTGTCCGCCTTGCGCTGGCGGATCAGATAATCCATTCCGTACAGAGCGATCCGCCTATAATCTCCAATGATTCGTCCACGGGCATAGGCATCGGGGAGTCCCGTCAGTACGCCTGCGTGTCTCGCCTTTTTCATGGTGTCGGTATACACACGGAACACACCCGTGTTATGGGTGGTACGGTAACGGAATTCCTGTGTAATATTTTCACCGATCTCATATCCGTACGCCCGACAAGCCTGTACGGCGTTACGGTAGCCGGCAAAGGGGTTGACCGCACGCTTCAGGGGCTGGTCGGTCTGCAGACCCATAATCAGATCCTTTCCCTTGATCACATAGCCGGGCTCGTAGGTCAAAAGGGAGGATACCCGATCGGTATCCACGTCGAGCACGCCACCCTTGGCATTTTCCTCAATCAAAAGCTCCTCCACGCGAGCGCGAACCTCGTCGGTTCTCTCGGTGGTTCCCTTCAAAAAGGACGCATCCCCCTCGTAAGGGGTATAGTTTTGCAAAATGAAATCCCGTGTGTCGATTTCCTTTTGCCAATTTCCTTCTTTAAATCCTCTCCATGCTTCCATTCTTTTTCTCCTCTCAAAGCACTCCAAATATGGTCAGCGCATGATCGCTGACAAAACAAAAAGGCATCCTTATTTCCACAAGGACGCCCAGACGGTCGGCAAATATCGTCCCTGTTCCACCATAGTGTAACTCTATGCTCCGTCAGTAGCAGGAACTACGTGTAGTATACCACACCGCTCTTCTTTTGTCAAGAACTTTCCCGTAAAATCCTTTTATAAAATCCTACAAAAATTATCAAAAAAGCCCTTTTCAAACCGTCTTTTTTTTGATATAATATATTTAATTATTATTAAAAATACTGAAAGAGGATCTTTATGTCGGTTACAACGGTAAAAGCCTATCTCGACACCTTTGGTCTGGGGGATCGGGTGCGGGAATTTGAGGTCTCCAGCGCAACGGTTGAGCTTGCCGCGGCGGCTCTTGGAACCGAGGGCGCACGCATCGCAAAAACCATCTCCCTTTACGATCGGGACGGAGGCTGTCTGTTGATCGTCACCGCGGGAGACTATAAAATCGACAACGCAAAATTCAAATCACGCTTTGGCTTCAAGGCAAAAATGCTCTCCCCCGAGGACGCCCTTTCCATGACGGGTCACGCCGTAGGCGGCGTGTGTCCCTTTGCCCTGCCCGACGGAGTCAAGGTCTATCTGGATCGATCTCTTCAGCGATTCGACACCGTGTTCCCCGCCGCCGGCTCCTCCGCAAGTGCCGTCGTCCTTTCCTGTGACGAGCTCTTCCGCGCGTCGAGTGCCGAAGGCTGGGAGGACCTTTGCAAGAGCCGCGAGGCATAACCCGAAGCGGCGCTTCTATTGAAATACAAACGACGAAAGGTGTATTATGGCAACGAAAAACGAAACACCCAAGCAATATAACGATCAAAGCATCAAGGCCCTCAAGGGCGCCGACCGTGTCAGAAAAAGACCGGGCGTTATTTTCGGCTCGGACGGTCTGGAGGGCTGTGAGCACTCCTTCTTCGAGATTCTTTCCAACTCGGTGGACGAGGCGAGAGAGGGTCACGGAAGAGAGATCCGCGTAACGGCATATAACGATCATTCCATCTGCGTGGACGACCACGGTCGAGGCGTACCGCTGGGCTATAACGAGTCGGAGGATCGTTGGAACTGGGATCTGATTTACTGTGAGCTCTATGCGGGCGGTAAATACGATAACAACAACGGAGATTCGGCATACGAGTTCTCTCTCGGTCTGAACGGACTTGGCGCTTGCGCAACACAGTATAGCGCGGAATATATGGACGTTTTCTCCTACGACGGCACAAACGAGTCGAAGATCAGCTTCCGTAAGGGAGAGCCTGTAACCGATCTCGTGGTTCGTCCTCTCGAAAAGAACGAGCGCCGTACGGGTACGGTGATCCGTTGGCGACCCGATCTGGAGGTCTTTACCGACATTCGCATTCCCCACGAGTTCTTCGTGGAAACCATGCGCCGTCAGTCGGTGGTTAACCCCGGCATCTGCTTTACCCTTCTTCTCCAAAAGGAGGACGGAAAATTTGAGGAGCAAAAGTTCCTCTATGAGAACGGAATCTCCGACTACATCTCGGAGCTTGCGGGCGACACCGCCATGACCGCTCCCGTGCTGTGGCATCTGGAGACGCAAGGTCGCGACCGCGCCGACAAGGACGAATACAAGCTGAAGGCGGATTTCTCCTTCTGCGTTTCCAATACGGTCAACGCCACCGAGTATTACCACAACTCCAGCTTTCTGGAGCACGGCGGATCCCCCGATCGCGCCGTTCGAATCGCCTTTGTTTCGGCGCTGGACAAGTATCTGAAAAACGCGGGCAAGTACAACAAGAACGAGTCGAAGATCACCTTCTCCGACGTTTCCGACTGTCTGCTTCTGGTCATCAATAGCTTCTCTACCATGACCTCCTACGAAAACCAGACCAAGAAGTCGATCACCAACACCTTCATTTACGAGGCGATGACCAATTTCTTGAAGGAAAATCTGGAGATCTATTTCGTTGAAAATCCCACCGCCGCCGAAACCTTTGCCAATCAGGTTCTCGTTAATAAGAGAAGCCGTGAGAGTGCCGAAAGTGAGCGACTGAATATTAAAAAGAAGCTGACCGGCACCATGGACATCGCAAGCCGCGTGGAAAAATTCGTCAACTGCCGCTCCAAGGACCCCTCGGTCCGCGAGCTGTATATCGTAGAGGGAGACTCGGCGCTGACCTCTTGTAAGCTGGCAAGAAACGCAGAATTTCAGGCAATCATTCCCGTCCGCGGAAAAACGCTCAACTGTATGAAGGCGTCGTACGATCGCATTTTCAAGAGCGACATTATCGTCGATCTGCTCCGCGTCATCGGATGCGGCGTGGAGATCCAGACGAAAAATAAAGCGGATATGGCGCCGTTCGATATCAATAATCTGCGCGGGGCGAAGATCATCATCTGTACGGATGCGGACGAAGACGGATTCCAGATCCGCACGCTGCTTCTCACGTTGTTCTACCGCCTGCTGCCGACACTCTTGAAGGAAGGCAGAGTGTATATCGCGGAG
>JAZORA010000160.1:0-4406 GCA_045656365.1 Eubacteriales bacterium
CGAAAACTGCGTTTTCGAGCGCGCCCTTAACGAAATTCGCCTAGCGGCGAGTGAAATAGCTATGCTGTGAAATATTTGCTTCGCAAATGTGAAATGTTTGCTCACGCAAACGCGGCGAATTTCATTTTTTTATTCCTTTGCTTCCGCTTCCAAAAGCGCCTTCGCGCGTTCGATCGCCACGTCAATGTCCGAGCAGAATCGGTCTGCTCCGAGACGGTCGTAAACGCCGCATTTCTTCAGAACGCCAAGCGGTTGATCGTGTACGTACGAGAGGATCAGCTTCACGTTCTCCTTTTCGCAGAGCGCGCAAAGCTCCTCAATGCTCCGCTCTGCGGTGCTGTCCAGCATCGAAACGCCCGACATCCGCACGATCATCACGTGTGCCTCGTCGTCGGGAGTGAGCGCCATAAACTTGTCGGACGCCGCAAAGAACATCGGTCCGTTGATCTCGTAGATCACAACGCTCTTGGGAATCTCCTTTTTCTTTCCGTCCTCGCCCGCCGCGTTCCAACGGCGTACCTCCGCAAGATCTGCCGCCTTTTTGAGGAACAGGAATGCCGCGAGGATCAGTCCCACGGCGATCGCGACCACAAGGTCAAACACGACCGTGAGCGTGAAGGTGACCACCAAAACCAGAATGTCCGAGAGGGGAGCGGTGCGGCAGATGCGAACGAAGCGTCGCCATTCGGACATATTGTATGCAACCATCAAAAGGATCGCCGCGATCACGGGCATCGGAATCCAGGCGGCGGCAGGCATCAGAACCACCAGAACGAGCAGAAGCACCACGGCGTGAACCAAGCCCGAAACGGGGGTGCGGCCGCCGTTTTTCACGTTTGCGGCAGTACGCGCGATCGCGCCCGTGGCGGGAATACCGCCAAACAGTCCCGAGCAAACGTTTCCAACGCCCTGCGCGATCAGCTCGGTGTTGGAGTTGTGACGGTCACCGATCATACCGTCGGATACCACGCAGGAGAGCAGGGATTCCACGGCGGCGAGAAGGGCAATGGTAAAGGCGTTGGGCAAGAGGTGCAGGATGCGCTCCAAGCTTACGTCGGGCAGCGAGGGGGTGGGGAGCGCCGAGGTGATCTGATAGAGGTCGCCGATCGTGTTGACCTTCAGATTGCAAAGATTGACAACGAGCGCGCCGAGCAGAACCACGATCAGAGATCCGGGGATCTTTTTGCTGATCTTCGGCCATACGATCAGGATCGCCAAAGCGACCGCGCCCACGAGAAACGCCCAAGGATTGAAGCTTTTGAAGCTGTGTGCAATCGCCTCCAGCTTTTCCATCGTTTCCACGGCGTTCGTTCCGGGGGCAAAGGTGAGCCCGAGGAAATCCTTGAGCTGACCGATGATGATGGTCACGGCAATACCCGCGGTAAAGCCGGTGGTGATGGTGTAGGGAATGTACTTGATGAGCGAGCCGAGGCGGAGCAGACCGAACAAGCCGAGCAAAAGCCCCGCGAGAACGGTGGAGATCGCCAAGCCGTCGATGCCCTCGGTGGCAACGATGCCCGCCACGATCGTGGCAAAGGCGGCGGTGGGACCCGAGATGTTGACGTTGCTTCCGCCAAACAGAGAAATCACGAAGCCCGCGACGATGGCGGTGTAGAGTCCCTTTTCAGGACCTACGCCCGACGCGATGGCAAGCGCGATCGACAAGGGAAGCGCGATCACGGCAACGATCAAGCCCGCCACAAGGTCGGATACGAGCTTCTTTCGGTCGTAATTTTTGAATGCTTGAATAATCTTCGGTTGAAAGGTCTTCATAAAATGCCTCGATTCACAGATGATAAAAGAATAATAACAATATTATATATGGAAAGAAACGGTTTGTCAATGCTTTTTCAATTTGTACAAAAATTAATCTAATCTAACAACCCAACTCTTATCAAAAGCTAAAGTTTTTAATACACTTGCCTTATCTAACTTCTCGGGCACTTTTATCTTCAAATGGTAGCGTTCCTCGGGAATTTCTTCGATGATAGTAAATTGACTTCCGTGAGGCTGCCAAGTAAACTTATGAATATGATCCTCTTTGGTATATCCTTCAAGATTGCCTCTATCGTTCCATTCAAACACAAACTGATCGGCATCGTAACGAACAGTTTCTGTTTCGAATATCAAATACTCGTCATAATTCGGACCTTTGACCAAGACAACAGTTCTTGCAAACTTGAAATACTGACGAATACCTGATACGCGCTCGTTCCATATATCAAGAACCATTTTGCCGATTTCATTCGGTTCAGCTTCTGTGATTCTGTCAACACCGAAGCTATATGTAGGTGAGTTTCTACCGCTTATGAGTCTAACTGTCTTTTGTTCACCGATGTTGTTGCCTGATTTTACAGTTTTGGCACTCCAACAGCAATTATCTAATACAACATCGTCCAAACCGACATTGGATGGACGCCACTCTGCACCTATGCAATTTGCAAATACTTGTTCCCACTCGTTGCCCTCTAATGACATTGTGGATTTGGTCGCCAACATATAAACTATATCTTCTGCGAAGCGTTCAATGAATGCAGAAGGAAACTGGTTTATTGGATACGGGGGCACAGCCTTGTTTACAGTTCTTAATCTCGGTTCAGCCATATATTCCTCCTAATACACAAATGGTTATTTTTATTATATCATATGTTTTTGTAATTGTATAGAGCTAAAAATAAATTTTTCGAAAATATTCGATTTTCTCTTGACAATCTATCCACTTCGTGTTATACTTAATGAGAAGCAAACTTCTCATAGTTGGTGAAGGGGTGTATTATGATTTCTACTGTTGAAATACAAAGAAAGCGTGTCGGTTTAACTCAAACCGAACTGTCTAACAAAGTCGGCATTAGCCGTAGGGCACTTTCATCCATAGAAAAATCCACCTCCATTCCTTCGGTGGATATAGCCTTAAAATTGGCAACCATACTGAATACAAGTGTTGAAGATCTGTTTCGTGTTTCTGACACAACGGCTACACCCAAGGTTGTAATATCTACGCCCATTATTCCGATACAATCTCCATCTAATAGATGGAACACATTTAAGTTCATTGATTTGTTCGCAGGCATTGGAGGTATTCGACTTGGTTTTGAGAGCGTAGGAGGACAATGCGTATTTTCCTCTGAATTTGATGAAGATGCGTGCAAGACCTATGAAGCAAACTTTGGCGAACATCCCTCGGGAGATATAACCAAGATCAATGCCGAGGATATTCCTGATTTTGATATCCTTCTCGGCGGTTTTCCTTGTCAAGCCTTCTCTATTATAGGAAAAAAAGAGGGGTTTGCCAACGAAACTTGTGGCACTCTGTTCTTTGATATCGAGCGCATACTAAAGGTAAAACGCCCCTCGGCATTTATGCTTGAGAATGTTAGAAACTTGGTCGCACACGATAACGGAAACACATTTAAGGTTATTCGTGAACATTTGGAAGCTCTTGGATATACCGTTCACGCAAAGGTTCTCAATGCTCTTGATTACGGTGTGCCGCAGAAAAGAGAAAGAATTATTATTGTTGGTTTTTTAACGGATATTCCGTTTGAATTTCCAAAGCCGGTTTGTGAAAGCGAAAGACTTTCACTTTCCGATATTCTTGAAAAGAACGTCGATGCAAGATACTATGTAAAAGAACCTATCAAGTTGTCAAGGCTTGAACGGTTGCGCGACAAGGATTACCCGAAGCCGTATATTTCTCATGAGAATATGGCTGGTTCGGTTACTCCGCATCCGTATTCTTCGGCTCTCCGTGCAGGTGCTTCTGCAAACTATATTCTTGTTAATGACGAACGCCGTCCGACAGAAAGAGAAATGCTTCGCATACAAGGGTTTCCTGACACGTTCCAAATCGTATTGCCTTATGGGAAGATAAAGAAACAATGTGGTAATTCTGTTGCTGTGCCTGTAATTAAGGCGGTAGCAGCAGAAATGTTGAAATCCTTGAGGACATACGATTGTTAAGATAAAAAGGTATTTGCAAAATGGCAAATACCTTTTTATCTTTCGCCATCCCCCTCACTCAAACGAATCAAACGCGAGACCGAAATGGGTTGGGGGAGAGAGTGCGTCCTTGAGAGGATACCACAGCGTGAAGGGCTTGTCGGCACCGACGGTGCGGAAGCGACCGTGCGAGCAGCCGAGGGCGGTAACGATGTGAGGGGCGGCATCGACGTTGCCGAGCAGCTCGGGACAGAATAGCTCACCGTCCCGAATCCAAGCCGTGAAAAGCGCATCGTCGGTGGCAAAAAAGCCTGCCTGCGTTGCCCAGAAATCGAGATTTTCCCCCTCCTGAAGCACTGCGTCGAGGGGCAAATAGGAGGCGCGAAGCGATCGGTAATCCTCCTTTTCGATCGTGCGAAGGGCGAGGGGCGCGTCACTCGCGGAAACGGTGAATTCGCGTACCGAGG
>JAZORA010000161.1:0-4110 GCA_045656365.1 Eubacteriales bacterium
GTGCATCAGGTACTGATTGAAAAGAGCGTGAAGGGATACAAGGAGATCGAGTTCGAGGTTATGCGTGACTCCGAGGACCACGCCATTACCATCTGCGGTATGGAAAACATTGACCCTGTTGGTGTTCATACGGGTGACTCGGTGGTTGTCGCTCCCATTCTGACCCTGAACGATCACGACCTGAAGATGCTGAATGACAGCGCGATCCGTATCATTCGCGAGCTGAAGATCTCGGGTGGCTGTAACGTACAGTTTGCCCTCAATCCCGAAACCTCCGAGTATTACCTCATCGAGGTGAACCCCCGCGTATCCCGTTCTTCCGCTCTGGCTTCCAAGGCGAGCGGATATCCCATCGCCCGCGTGACTGCAAAGATCGCTGTGGGTATGACGCTCAATGAGATTGCGCTTGCCAATGCCAACGCGGGAATTGAGCCCAGACTTGACTACGTGGTAGCGAAATTCCCCCGTTTCCCCTTCGATAAGTTCTCCTCTGCCTCCAACGTTCTGGGTACCCAGATGAAGGCAACGGGTGAGGTAATGGGAATCGGATCGAATCTTGAGGAGTGCCTCCTCAAGTCGGTTCGCTCTCTTGAGATCGGCGTTTGTCATCTGTATATGGCGAAGTTCGAGAAGATGAGCGAAGAGGAGCTGAAGGATTATATTCGTGAATTTAAGGACGACAACATTTTTGCAGTAACCGAGCTGCTTCGCAGAAACGTGACGGTTGAGGAGCTGCACGAGCGCACGAAGATCACCTCTTACTTCCTGGAATCCTTTAAGTCCATTGTGGAAATGGAACGGAAGCTGGCGGCAAATCCGCAGGACGTTACCGTTTTGGGTGAAGCCAAGAAGATGGGCTTTAGTGATAAGTTTATCGCAAAGCTTTGGGGATGCGGAGAATTGGAGGTTTGCGCGCTTCGTAAGGCAAACGCCATCGTTCCCGTGTTCAGAATGGTAGATACCCTCCATACGGGTGCGTATATTCCTTACCTCTATTCCTCTTACAGCGGAGAAAACGATTCGATTCTTACCGATAAGAAGAAAATGCTCGTTCTTGGCGCGGGACCGATCCGTATCGGTCAGGGTGTTGAGTTCGACTACTCTACGGTACACGCCGTAACCACCATTCGCGATTCGGGATACGAGGCGATTATTATCAACAACAACCCCGAGACCGTATCCACCGACTATACCACCAGCGACAAGCTCTACTTCGAGCCTCTGACTCCCGAGGACGTTATGAGCATCGTTGATTTTGAGAACCCCGAGGGCGTGATTGCATCCTTGGGTGGACAGACCGCCATCAATCTCGCTGAGCCCTTGAGAGATCGCGGTGTAGAGATCACGGGAACCGACTGTGATGCCATCGAGCGAGCAGAGAACCGCGATAGCTTTGAGAAGATTCTTCGTCAGCTCAACATTCCTCAGCCCGAGGGTAAGGCAGTCACCAACATCGAGGACGGTGTTGCCGCCGCCGCAAAGATCGGCTATCCCGTGCTGGTTCGCCCCAGCTTCGTGCTTGGCGGACGCGCAATGCAGATCGTTGGAAACGAGCAGCAGCTTCGCCATTACCTGAAGACCGCCGTTGAGATCGACGAGGATCGTCCCGTGCTGGTTGATAAGTATATCAACGGTAAGGAGGTCGAGGTTGACGCCATCTGCGACGGTCGTGACGTATTCATTCCCGGTATTATGGAGCTGGTTGAAAAGACGGGTGTTCACTCGGGTGACTCGATCAGCGTATATCCTACCTTCAGTATCTCCGACAAGGTGAAGGGAACCATTCTCGGCTACGCAAAGAAGCTGGGACTTGGCATTGGAATCAAGGGTCTGTTTAACATTCAGTTCATCGTGGACAAGGATGAAAAGGTTTATATCATCGAGGTGAACCCCCGTTCCTCCAGAACCGTACCCTTCCTGTCCAAGGCAACGGGCTACAGTCTTGCGGATATCGCCACCGAGGTCATTCTCGGCAAGACCCTGAAGGAGCAGGGAATCTTCGATATTTATCCCGAGGAGAAGAAGAGATGGTACGTCAAGGTGCCCGTATTCTCCTACAACAAGCTCAGAGGACTTGACGCATACCTGTCTCCCGAAATGAAGTCCACGGGTGAGGCGATCGGCTACGATGATAAGATCAACCGCGCCCTGTATAAGGCACTTCAGGCATCGGGTATGCACTTGCAGAATTACGGAACGGTGTTCGTAACCATTGCCGACAAGGATAAGGAGGAGGCGCTTCCCCTGATCCGCCGCTTCTACAACCTTGGCTTTAACATTGAGGCAACCATCGGAACTGCGAACTTCCTGAAGGCAAACGGAATCCGTACCCACGTACTGCAGAAGATCGAAACGGGAAGCAATGAGATTCAGGAATCCATTCGTCAGGGACACATTGCCTACGTGATCAATACCAGCGACGTACAGTCCAAGGATCAGATCAGCGACGGACGTCAGATCCGCGCTTGGGCGATCGAGAGCAACGTGACCATGTTCACCTCTCTGGATACCGTCCGTGTTCTCCTCGACGTTCTGGAGGAGACAACACTCTGTATTTCTACCATCGACGCTTAATTTAAGCCAACGCAAGCAGACGAGAAAACCTCTCGTCTGCTTGCCGTAAGCATCATACTTATGAAGGAGAATCCATGAAACAAGGAATTTTTCGGATCACCGAAAACGTGCCGCTGACCGATACGGTCATGCGGATGCGTCTTTTGGGTGACGTGTCTGATATTACCGCGGCAGGACAGTTTATCAACCTGAAGCTGGACGGACTGTTTCTTCGCCGCCCCATCTCGGTCTATGATCGGGACGAGGAATCGGTGACCATCATTTATAAGGTGGTGGGCAAGGGAACCGAACAAATGAAAAATATGAAGGTGGGAGAGACCCTTGACGTGTTGACGGGTCTTGGTAACGGCTACGACCTTTCCTCTTCGGGAGAGCGCCCCTTATTGCTGGGCGGCGGTGTCGGTGTGCCCCCTCTCTATCTTCTGGCAAAGAAGCTGATCGCCGAGGGCAAGAAGGTTTCGGTGATCTTGGGCTTTAACACGAAGGACGAGATCTTTTGTGAGGAAGAGTTCCGCGCTCTCGGTGCGGACGTGACCGTGACCACGGTGGACGGCTCGTACGGTGTGAAGGGCTTTGTGACCGACGCCATGAAGGAAATTCCCTATACCTATTTTTACACCTGCGGTCCGGAGCCGATGCTCCGCGCCATTTATCGGGTAGCGGAGACTGAAGGACAGCTGAGCTTTGAGGAGCGTATGGGATGCGGCTTCGGTGCGTGTATGGGATGCTCCTGCAAGACCATCTACGGCAATAAGCGGATCTGCAAGGACGGACCTGTGCTGAGAAAGGAGGAGATCCTATGGGAAAACTGAGCGTGAATCTGTGCGGAATCGAGCTGGATAATCCCGTGATCCCCGCCAGCGGTACCTTCGGGTACGGCTATGAGTTTGCCGAGCTTTACGATATCAACGTTCTCGGTACGTTTTCCTTTAAGGGAACCACCAAGGATCCTCGTTTTGGCAATCCGACGCCCCGTATTGCCGAGTGCTATTCGGGTATGATCAATGCCGTGGGATTGCAGAATCCCGGTGTGGAAAAGGTTCTTTCCGAAGAGCTTCCTAAGATGAGACAGGTATTCCACAAGAAGGTCATGGCAAACGTCAGCGGCTTTTCCGTGGAGGATTATGCCTATACCTGCCAGATGCTGGATCCCTGCGAGGAGATCGGTTGGCTGGAGGTTAACGTAAGCTGTCCCAATGTCCATGGCGGCGGTATGAGCTTCGGCACCTCCCCCGAGGCGGCGGCAGAGGTAGTACGGGCGGTGAAAAAGGTAACGACCAAGCCCGTGATCGTCAAGCTTTCTCCCAACGTGACCGACATCGTTGCCATCGCCAAGGCTTGCGAGGCGGCGGGTGCGGACGGAATCAGCCTGATCAATACCATGCTCGGCATGAGAATCGATCTGCGCACGAAAAAGCCTGTGATTGCCAACAAAATGGGCGGTTTTTCGGGTCCCGCGATCTTTCCCGTTGCCGTGAGAATGGTATATCAGGTGGCAAACGCCGTTAAGATCCCCGTGGTGGGAATGGGTGGGGT
>JAZORA010000162.1:0-2959 GCA_045656365.1 Eubacteriales bacterium
AGGAGGGTGGAGCGATCTACAACTTCACAGGACCTCAGGGTTTTGGTATCGCCAACGTGACCGACGGTATGTACGCCGTCAAGAAGCTTGTATTTGAGGACAAGAAATACACCCTCGGCTTTATGAAGCAAGCCCTTGAGAACAACTACGGACTGGATATGGACGGGCAGATGGCTGCCAAGCTGACCACTCAGGTTGCCGCATCGGTTGCGGCGGCGGGTAAGGAGCTGACGGCAGATGACATCAAGCAGATCTATCTGACGGTCAAGTCCAACAAGGCAAGCGATGAGGACAAAGCGAAATACGCGGCGCTCCTTGCGGATATTACGGCACTCTCCAAGTTCGGTAACGACGAGGACGAGATCGACACCTTCGCAAGAGAGATCGCGTACACCTATACAAAGCCTCTGGAGACCTACAAGAATCCTCGAGGCGGAATCTTCCAGGCGGGTCTTTACCCCGTATCGGCAAACGTGCCGCTGGGCGCGCAGACGGGAGCAACTCCTGACGGTCGCTTGGCGTACACGCCCATCGCCGACGGTGTTTCCCCTGCGGCGGGAAGAGACGTGAAGGGCCCCACGGCGGCGGCAAACTCGGTGTCGAGACTCGACCACTACATTGCCTCCAACGGTACGCTCTTCAACATGAAATTCCATCCCTCGGCTCTTGAGGGAAGAAGCGGACTCGAAAGCTTCGTGGCTTTGGTTCGGGGTTACTTCGATCAGAAGGGAAGCCACATGCAGTTCAACGTGGTCAGCCGCGAGACCTTGCGCGACGCACAGAAGCATCCTGAGAAGTACAAGTCTCTGGTGGTGCGCGTAGCGGGTTACTCGGCGCTCTTCACGACCCTGTCGAAGGGACTGCAGGAGGACATCATCAACCGAACCGAGCAACAGGGCTTCTGAGCAGCTCTTCGGGAAAGGGGATGATAGAAGATGGAACACTCCCTGCTCGAGACAAAGGGCAGAATCTTTAACATCCAGCGCTTTTCCATTCACGACGGACCTGGCGTGCGCACCATTATCTTTCTGAAGGGATGTCCCCTTCGGTGTCGGTGGTGCTGTAACCCCGAATCTCAGGAATGGAAGATCGAAACCATTGTGACGGCGGGCGTCCAGAAGACCGTGGGACGCGACGTAACGGTGGGCGAGGTGCTGGAGGAGATCAAGCGAGATCGGGTTTACTACAACCGCTCAGGCGGCGGAGGAGTGACCCTTTCGGGTGGCGAATGCTTGTGGCAGCCCGATTTCTCCGAGGCGCTCCTCAGAGCGTGTAAGGAAAACGGAATTTCCACGGCGATCGAAACCACGGGATATGCGGACATGGACGTGATCCGACGGTTGCTTCCTTACGTGGACACCGTGCTGATGGACATCAAGCACGTGGACGGAGCGAAGCACGAGGCGTTTACCACAAGGGATAACGCCCTGATCCTCGAGAACGCAAGGCATATTGCGAGAGAGGCAAAGCGGCTGATCGTCAGAACCCCCGTAATCCCCACCTTCAACGATACCGAGGAGGAAATCCGCGCGATCGCGGAATTCGCCAAATCCCTCGGCACGGTGAAGGAAATGCACCTGCTTCCGTACCATCGGATCGGATCGGATAAGTACGCGGGGCTGGGACGGACCTACACCATGACGCACATACAGGTTCCCGAAAAGGAAACCATGCAGCGGCTTCTCGCTGTGGTCAAGAGTGTAGGGCTTGACGGTCAAATCGGCGGTTAAAGGAGGTTGAGAACTTGCAGGATTATACGGAAAAGCAACGGATCATACAGGAGCTCGTTCCGGGTAAGCAGATTACGCTGGCGCACATCATCGCCAACCCCGATGAGATCCTCTACAAAAAGCTGGGACTTGATCCCGCGGTGGAATATTCTAAATCCGCCATTGGGATTCTGACGCTCAGCCCTGCCGAAACTGCCATTATCGCGGGCGACATTGCCATCAAGTCCTCGGGCGCACAGCTTGGGTTTGTGGATCGCTTCAGCGGAACGGTTATTTTGACGGGTACCTATTCGGAGGTGGACGCTTCCTTGCGGGCGGTCACGCAGTACGCCGAAGAAACTCTTGGGTTTACGGTATGCAAGATTACGAAAACCTGAATCCAAAACCGGAAGAGATGAAAAAGACGTTGCTGGTCGGACGTCACGGTGTGGGGAAAACCACCCTGACGCAGGCACTCAAGGGAGAGCCGATCCGATACCACAAGACCCAGTATATGAACTACGGAGATTGGCTCATTGATTCTCCGGGGGAATACGCGGAGGTCCACGGCTTGGGCGCGGCGCTTGCCATCTACTCCTACGAGGCGGACGTGGTCGCGCTGCTGATCTCGGCAGACGATGATTACTCTCTGTTTCCGCCCAATATCACCTGTATGGTCAACCGCCAGGTCATCGGGATCGTGACGAAAATCGACAAGGCGTCACCCGACCGAGCGGAGCGGTGGCTCAGACTTTCGGGATGTGAAAAAATCTTCCCAATCAACTCTCACACCGGCGAGGGTGTGGATCAATTGAAGGCTTATCTGCGAAAGCAGGGCTGACATAAACAAGTAAAAAATATTTTATATTTAAACAAAGGAGAACAAACATGGTTAACGAGTACGAAATCAAAAAACAGATATGCGAAATCGGTAAGCGTATCTACAACAAGGGAATGGTTGCTTCCAACGACGGTAACATTTCCGTAAAGCTGAACGATAACGAGTTCCTCTGCACCCCCACGGGCGTATCCAAGGGATTCATGACCCCCGAGTTCATCTGTAAGGTTGACGCAAAGGGTAACGTCATTCAGGCAAACGCAGGCTTTAAACCCTCCTCTGAGATCAAGATGCACATGAGAGTGTATCGTGAGCGTCCCGACGTACAGGCTGTTGTTCACGCACATCCTCTGTACGCAACCTCCTTCGCAATCGCAGGCATTCCTCTGACCGAGCCGATCATGCCCGAGGC
>JAZORA010000163.1:0-7313 GCA_045656365.1 Eubacteriales bacterium
GAGCGATTTGATCAGGCTGATGATACCGCCCGCCGCCAAAGCGCCCGCTCCGATGTAGCGAATGTAATTCGACCAGATGGCGCTGGCGCCGCCTGCGGCGAACAGCTCGCCGATGGTCTGATCCACGGCGGGATACATGACCATATTCGCGCCAAAGGTCGCGATCAAGGGAATGAGCACGAGCCAGCTAAGAATACCGCCCGCAAACATGTACGAGGAGATCCGAGGACCGCAAATGTATCCAACGCTCAATACGGCAGGGTAAATCTGGGTGCCGATCTCCCCCTTAAATCCCTTGATTCTCAAAGAGATCTCACCGGGAACGGCTTTAATACCGTCAATCACGAATTTAAAGAGAGCCGCAAATCCCATACCGGCAAAGACGGTAGACGCATTGGCACCGCCCTCCTCACCTGCAAGAAGGACCTCCGCGCAAGCAGTTCCTTCAGGATAAGGCAAAATTCCATGCTCCTTCACGATCAGAGCGTTGCGAAGAGGAATCATGAAAAATACGCCGAGCAGACCGCCGATGAGAGCGATCAGGGTAATGGTCAGAAGGCTGGGCTTCTCCATCAATCCCTCAGACGCCCACAAAAAGAGGGTCGGCAGAGTAAAGATCGCGCCTGCGGCGACCGATTCGCCCGCAGAGCCGATGGTTTGAACGATGTTGCTCTCGAGGATCGAGTTTTTCTTCATGACCACGCGAATGACACCCATGGCGATGACTGCCGCGGGGATCGATGCCGAAACCGTCATACCCACGCGCAGACCCAGGTATGCGTTTGCCGCACCAAAGATAATGGCAAGCAAAACACCCATGAGAATGGAGGTCAGGGTAAATTCGGGCGTGATTTTTTCAGCCGGAATGTAGGGCTTAAAGCCCTGGTTTTTGTTGTCTTCCATTGTTTTCTCCTATATGTTTCAATCTGTAACTTTTTTATTATATCACAACTTCTCAAAAAAAGCAAGACTCTTGACGAATTCTGTAATAAAACACGAAAAATTGCCCAAATTTTATAGTTCAACAAAAAAGCGGTGTTGCCGTGAAAATTCACAGCAACACCGCTTGATGGCTTCAAATCTTATTTCAGCTCTTTCTTTTTGTTGAAATATTCCCGTGTCAGCTTCGCCACCACGCCCGACAAAGCGAAGAGCGCTACGAAGTTGGGTATCGCCATCAAACCGTTGAAGGTATCGGCAACGTCCCAGGCCACGTCGAGGGAGAGAGTCGCGCCTACCACGATCATCACGACAAAGATCGCCTGATAGATCTTGGTTGCCTTCAGACCGAACATATACTCTACACATCTCGTTCCGTAAAGCGACCAACCAAGAATGGTGGAATATGCAAAGAACATCAGGGCAATGGCAACGAAGAGGGCGGCAAACTTATCGCCGAATACTGTCGCAAACGCGCTGGTAATCAGCTCAGAGCCGGGCTTCACGCCAAAGGCGACGTCCACACCGCTGACGATCACCGTCAGACCCGTCAAGGTACAGATCACAAGGGTATCCATAAACACCTCAAAGATACCGTAAAGGCCCTGGCGAACGGGAGAGTCGGTATCTGCCGCCGCGTGACCGATGGCTGCAGAGCCAAGACCTGCCTCGTTGGAAAAGGCGCTTCGGCGGAGACCCCAAACCAGAGCCTCCTTCAGGGCGATACCGCTGGCAGCGCCGAGAACCGCCTTGGGAGTAAAGGCAGACTTGAAGATCAGGGCAAATGCGTGACCGATGTTTCCAAAGTTAAAGCCGATCACGATCACGGTAAAGATAATGTAAAAGGCGCTCATAAAGGGAACGATCAGCTCGGTGACCTTACCGATTCTCTTGATACCGCCAAAGAGCGCGAACGCCGTAAGGATCGCCATAAGAATACCGACGATCAGGCTGATGGTCAATCCGTCGTCCGCAAGAGACGGAATGAAGGCGGTCAGGGCGTTGTTGATCGAGCCCGAAATACTGTTGGCCTGAGAAAGGTTACCGATACCAAAGGATGCAAGGACTGCAAAGGCGGTAAAGGCAATGGCAAGCCACTTCCAGTTCTTACCCATTCCCTTGACGATGTAATACATCGGTCCGCCGACCCAGTCGCCCTTCTCGTTTCTCTCACGGTAGTGAACGGCAAGGGTTACCTCGCAATACTTAATAATCATGCCAAAGAGCGCGGCGATCCACAGCCAGAAGATCGCGCCGTAGCCACCCATGGCGATGGCTTGGGTCGTACCGATGATATTACCCGTTCCCACCGTAGCGGCAAGAGCGGTGGTCAGTGCCTGAAAGGGAGTGACCGAGCCTTCGCTGGCAGTCTGCTTTTTAAAAACCTTACCAATCGTGTTCTTCATGGCATAGCCGAACTTCGTAAACTGCATACCGCGGTTACGAATGGTAAAATACAAGCCGCCAAGCAATACGCAGGGCAGAAGGATATACATCCACGCCAGCGTATTCAGAGGACCTGTGATGAAATTCAGAATTGCTTTCATAGAAATGCTCCTCAAAATATAAAGATATGGGTATTATATCACTGTTTTTTCTAAATTGCAACAAAAAATGAGCACTTTTTAAAAAATTACGAAAATCTTCTGGCGTACCCACACCGTCGGCAAAGGGGCTCGACCGCCCGACGGCAGGAAAAGCCGTCGTGAATTGCCCGTGCTCTGGGAGAGGCAAGTATTTCATCCAAATTCTCAGTATAAACATTCCCCAATGTGATCGCCCCCTCGCTATCAAGACAGCATGGAACCACTGAGCCGTCGGAGAGGATTCCGAAATGGTCGCGCAAACCATAGCAAAAGACCTCTTCACCCAAGTCGGCAGCCCCCGAATCGGGCCACGCAAAGCGATCGCCCCACTCCATGTGCAGCTTGTCCCGTATCCGAATTCCGCGTGTATTTTCTACCCACGCAGCCTCACGAAAATACGCACGAAAGAACTGATATACGCGGTCGTTCCGACCGTCGTCAAAGCCACGGTTCCAAAGGCGAAGCGAAACGATCACGCCGCAAGAGGACGCCTGATCGGCAAACGCCGCCACCTGCGTAAGATAGGCGATCTCCTCTTCTTCGCTTCCCTCCTCAAAGCTATGAACCGACACGCTGACCTTGTGAACCCTCGCCCGAAGAAGCTCCGCCCCACGCGAATTAAGAAGGGTTCCGTTGGTTGTGATCACCGAGCGAAAGCCACGCGAGGATGCCATTTCAAGAAAGCGAGGAAGCAGAGGATGGGTCAGGGGCTCGCCCATCAGGTGATAATACACGTAATCCGTCTTCCCCGTCAGCTGGTCGAGGACCCGAGAAAACTCGGCTTCGGTCATCCGATGGGGCGGACGGCTGTGTCCATGACAAAAGGAACAGTGCATATTGCAAAGGTTGGTTATTTCCACATATGCCCGTGAATACATCCGAGAGTCCTCCTTTTTTGGCGTTTACGAGGTTTATTATAGCAAATAGGCAAGAAAAAGTCAAGGGCGCGGTTTTGAGAAGACTCAAGACCGCGCTCTTTTCATTTTAAATTCAATTTCCTACTACCTTTATCTCAATATCGCCCGTATCGCAGGTAACCTCGCACCGTCCTCCGCCGATCGTTCTGGGTACGTCCACATCACCTGTGTCCGATTGCGCGAAAAACGACTTATCACTGAGAAGGCTTCCCTCCACGTCTCCCGTAGAGGTTTCGATGAAGATCTCCGCCGCGTCGCAAAGGTCAAATTCCACGTCGCCCGTATCCCGCTCAACCAAGAATGTTTCCGTGGCGATCACATGATCCAGCACGAGATCACCCGTCGTTCCGCGAGAGGTCAGATTCAGGCAGGTCACGTCACGCAAATACGTCTTTCCCGTGGTGACGTTTACAGACGCATCTCCCTCGCACATGACCGACAAGACCCGAATCCGTCCCGTATCGGTGGTCAGCGACATAGCGCCCACCTTGGTGTTTTCCACCTGGATCGCTCCCGTCGTCAGCTTGATATCCACGGCCTCACGAACCTCCGCGCGACAGATTGCGTGGCCCGTCGAGCCCGTAATCTTCACGGATTTGAAGGAAAACCCTTCGGGAAGCTCCACGTCTCCCGTGGAGACGTCAACGGTCAGCGCCTCGTATTCTTTTCCCGCAAGATAGACCGTGATCTCATCCGAACCGAAAGAAAAGAGACGAATATGATCGTACCATTTCCGCGTATCATTCAAACGGATCGCCAGGGCGCCGTCCTCAACCGTCACGGCGTGCTTCCGCTTTGATTCTTCCTTGCAAACGACCCTCGTTACTCCATCCTCGGAGGGGAGAATCTTCACGTGCGCCGTATCGGTATTTACCAAGATATCACCAAACTCCTCGGCGATCTCGTGCGTGTTTGTTTCATAATTCACACCGTCTAGCTTTCTGAAATCAAATCGAATCATCATCAACGCGCCCACAAAAAGAAGCGCGCCCACCACAACCAACGCCGCGGCTACGATCAACCAGATCTTCACTCCTCTTTTCATGCTTCGCTCTCCTTTCTAAAGAGTCTTGTTTTCATCCAAAGGACAAATTTTTTCGTCAGGATCGCCACGCCCTTGGTTGCCGCAAGACATCCGAAGAAGGCGAATATGGCAAGACCGCCGGAGAGAAGTCCTCCTCCAAGGAGAAGAACCCCCATGGGAAAGGTTCCTGCCACCATTACCCAAACTCCCATCACAACGCCTCCAAGGCAGGCTGCCACAAGAGCTACGAATCCGGACCAAAAGGCGGCAATGGCAGACCAGATACAAGCGTAAGCCGAAAGAATCACCGCAAACACAGCAATCAGAAGCGAGAGCCAGATGGGCGAGCCGAGGATCAGCAATATGATCTCCCACACCCGCATCTTGCGCTTCGGCTTAATTTTTTCCTTGGCGATCTTCGCAAGAGGAATATCCGCCACGATCTCACGAACGATCTCCTCCACCGAGCCAACGGTCGCCACCGCCTCCTCCTCGGAAAGTCCGTCCTCCATGCGATCGTCGATCATTTCACTGTAAAACCCGACCTTTTCCTCGATATCGCTTTGAGGCAAGCCCGAAAGTGCTGCCCTCAGCTTTTGTAAAAATTCCGCTTTATTCATTCTCTTCCTCCTTTGATCCCTTCACAACGAACGAATAGATCGCCATGATCTCGCGCCACTCGTTCCGAAATTCTTCAATACGCCGAAGACCCGCGTTCGTGATCTTGTAATACTTCCGCAATCTGCCGCCGTGCTCTGCCGAGCGAACCGTCAGCATTTCGGCAGTCTCCAGGCGCTTTAAGATCGTATACAGAGTGGATTCCGACATCTCGATACAGGGCTTTACGTCCTTTATGATCTTATAACCATAGGATTCCCCGTCCTTGATGGCAGCCAAAACGCATACGTCTAACAAGCCTCGTTTTAATTGAATATCCATCTCACACTCCTCCTTACGTAATACATCATATCACGAAGTATTGCATTTGTCAACCCTTTTTCAAAAAAATTCTTAAAAAATATTTTTTCGCCAATCGAGTCCCTCAAAAAACACAAAAATCTACAATTCCTCTCTAAACTATTGACTTTTTCTTAAGAAAGTGATATTATATACATTATAATTATAGTTATATCAACGTGGAGCACTAATCAACCACAAAAAAAGCAAAGGAGTCACTTATGCTATTATACATCGATCCCGGCACGGGCAGTATGCTCTTTACCGTTCTGCTCAGTATCATTGGCGCCGCATTTTATTCTCTTCGTATGCTCTTCGTCAAGCTCCGTATGAAAACGGGTGGAAAGGACGCAGAGCAGAGCTCGGGAGAAATTCCCTTCGTGATCTTTTCGGACGACAAGCGCTACTGGTCGGTATTTGAGCCAATCTGCCGTGAGCTGGATAGCCGCGGCAAGGACGTGCTTTACCTGACCGGCTCGGAGGACGATCCCGCGCTGAAATGCTCATATTCTCACGTAAAGGCAGAGTATCTGGCGGGAAACAAAATGTATTCTCGCTTGAACTTTATGAACGCCACCGTCCTGCTCTCTACGACGCCCGGTCTTGATGTGTATCAATGGAAGCGCTCCAAGGGCATAAAGCATTACGTACATATTCCCCATGCGGCAAGTGAGATCGTTCTCTACCGCATGTTCGGTATCGACTACTACGACGCGATCCTTCTCTCGGGAGACTATCAGGCAGAGGACATCCGCAAGCTGGAAGCCCTTCGTGAGCTTCCCGAAAAGGAATTGACCATGGTGGGAATCCCCTACATGGATGAGATGGCAAAGCGCTTCGAGGCGGTAGGACCTGCTCCCGAGCATCCCCGCACGGTGCTTCTCGCCCCCTCCTGGGGCTCCAGCGCGATCTTCAGCGTTTACGGCGGAAAGATCATTGATGTTCTTCTGAAAACAGGCTATCACGTGATCATCCGTCCCCATCCTCAGTCCTTCAAATCCGAAACCGAGATGATGGAAAAGCTGATGGCGGAGTATCCCGAATCCGAGCAGCTGGAATGGAACCGCGACACCGACAATTTCGAGGTGCTTCGCCGCTCCGATATTCTGATATCCGATTTCTCGGGTGTCATTTTCGATTTCACCCTGATTTACGATAAGCCCGTCATTTACACCGATCCGAAATTCGACGTCAGCCTTTATGACGCCTGGTGGCTGAAGGATCCCCTCTGGACCACCACGGCGCTCCCGAGACTCGGATGCCAGCTGACCGACGAAAACATGGAGAACCTGAAGGATTTGATTGATTCCTGCATCACCGATCCCCGTTACGCCGATGGTCGCCGTTCCGTAAAGGACGAGACCTGGGTATGTCGCGGTGAGGGCGCCGCCCGTGTAGCGGATTATTTGATCGAAAAGCATGCGGAGCTTTCAAGAAAGGAAAAGTAAATGTCTTTTTTTGCGATTTTAGAAACTTTGTTGCTCGGTCCCCTGAAGCTGATCTTTGAGTTGATCTTTCAGTTAGCCAATCAATTTGTGGCGCATCCGGGACTGTCGATTATCTTTTTAAGTCTGATCATGAACATCATGGTGCTTCCCCTCTACCGTCGTGCCGACGCCATGCAGGAGGAGGCCCGCGATATTGAAATGAAGCTGAAGGACGGCGTCTCTCACATCAAGAAATCCTTCTCGGGTGACGAGAGAATGATGATCCTGCAGACCTATTACCGTCAGAATCATTATAAGCCCACCGACGCGCTGAAGGGCTCGGTTTCTCTCCTTCTGGAGATCCCCTTCTTTATGGCGGCATACCAATTCCTTTCCCATCTGGAGATTCTTAAGGGTGCGTCTCTCGGTCCGATCAAGGATCTTTCCGCCCCCGACGGTCTTC
>JAZORA010000164.1:0-3364 GCA_045656365.1 Eubacteriales bacterium
TAAGGTAGCGTTTGCTCCCGCCATGGGTGCGGAGCTTCCGTACGATCCCGAAATCGAGGATCTCCTCGGCATCATCTACAACGAGATCAAGCGACGCGGCGGCATTTATAAGCTCCACGCGGACCGAAACAACAAGCCCAACGTCAAGGACAAGGTTTATGATTACCTTTGGATTGGCGAGGCGGTTTCCTTGGATGGGGTAAAGCCGGGAGCTGAAAAGACCTTCCCCCCTTACGTCGTCCCATGCATGGATATGGTCAACAGCAAAAACGGATTGACGCAGGCGGAATATATGGCGAGGACGATTCCTTTTCTCCAATTCCCTCTGCTCAAATACGGAAGACCCGTTCTCGGTAACAACCTGAATCTCCCGGGTGTCAAATATTACGGACAGACCGAGCAGGAGTATTACGAGCGGGTGGCGGAATATATAAAAACGCACCCCGAGGGACCTTATTCCTATAGTCCTTGGTCGGCGATTCCCGACGATCCTCGGGAATATCCCGAATGGTTGGAATTTTTAAGTCTCTACCGCCCAATGGTTACGGAAAACTCCTTGGCATACATTGATCTGACCGAAAGCGAGTATATCCGATCCGCCTTGGGAGGAAATATGGTTGCTTCGATGTTTGTCAATGAAAAAATCTATCTTGTGGTTTCCAACTTTGACGACGAGCCCTATGAGTTATCCTTGGAAGGACTTTGGTGCAACCGTGTCACAGGCGAACAAAGTAATACGTTTTCGATTCAGAAAAACGAAATCCTGTTCTTACTTCGTAGTGAATAACAAAAAATACCGTCGGGCAATCGTCCGACGGTATTTTTTATATTATGTCACTTAAACTCTCTTGGAAAGAACGTCGCGCTCGTATGCCTTGACTTCCTCAAACCATTCCTCGCCGCCCTTTACGCCGCACTGCTCACAGTACTCGTTCCAAACAGCGCCCCAAGGATAGCTCTTCAGCTCTTCCTGACGAACCATCAGCTCGGTGTAGTTGTCCTCACGCTGCAGCTTTGCAAGCTCCTCGTGGGGAGTCAGCATGGCAATAAGGAGTGCCTTACGGAAGTTTCTCAGACCGACCGTCCAAGCGGCGATACGGTTGATGCTTGCGTCAAAGTAGTCAAGGGCGATGGCGATATCGTCGATTCTGCCGCTTGCTACGATCTCCTTGGCAATCTCCTTGGTCTCGTCGTCCAGACGGATCACGTGGTCGGAGTCCCAACGAACCGAACGGGTTACGTGAAGCGCCAGCTTCTTGGAGAAGAGGAGCATGGAGGAAATCTTATCGGAAACCACCTCGGTGGGGTGATAGTGACCATTGTCCATCAGGGGCGTGATGCCACGGCTGAGAACGTAGCCAAGTCCGAACTCCGCAGAGCCTACGGTGTAGGACTCCAGACCGATTCCGAACACCTTGGATTCAAGCGCTACGTAAACCTTTTCCTTATCGTAGCCGATTCCGAGAATCTCGTCCACCGACTGAGCAAAGCGAGCTCTGGGGGAGAAGCGGTCTGCAGGGATATCCTTATAACCGTCGGGAATCCAAATGTTCATAACACAGGGAATACCCGTCTCGTTTGCGAAGTACTCGGCAATGCGCAGACAAGCCTGACCGTGGCGTACCCAGAACTGACGGATCTCCTCGTTGGGAGAAGAAAGGGTCAGACCCGTTGCCTTGGGGTGAGAGAAGAAGGTGGGGTTGAAGTCAATGCCCATACCTCTTGCCTTTGCGAACTCTACCCACTTCGCGAAGTGCTTGGGCTGGAGCGCGTCTCGGTCTGCCCACTCGCCCTCGTCGAAGATGGCGTAGCAAGCGTGGAGATTGAGCTTGTGCTTACCGCCGTCAAGGCTCAGAACCTTGTCGATGTCTGCCATCAGCTCGGCAGGCGTGGTTGCCTTTCCGGGGTAGTTACCCGTGGTCTGAATACCGCCGCTGAGCGCTCCCTTAAAGTCAAAGCCCACAACGTCGTCACCCTGCCAGCAATGGAGGGAGACGGGTACTTCCTTCAGCTTTGCGATCACGGCATCGGTATCAATACCCATTGCCGCGTATTTTGCTTTTGCAAATCCATATTCCTGATTCATGGTAGTTCTCCTTTTTATGTATGATTTTTTAATTCCGATTAAACGTTAACCTTCTTTACGTCGAAGGAACGGAACACCGCTTCTCTTGCCTCGGCGATGGACGCGAACACGCCCGTGCCCAGCATCTGTGCCAACAGGTTACCGATAGCAGTTGCCTCGGTGGGTCCTGCGTAAACGGGAATATCCAGTGCCTTAGCGGTCAGCTCGTTGAGGTAATCGTCCTTACTTCCGCCACCGATGATGTGCAGTGCCTCCAGCTTCTTGCCCGTGATCTCGGCGATCTCGGCAATGGTCTCCACGTAGCACTCGGCAAGGCTCTGGTAAACACAGCAAAGCATGTGATCCAGGGGCATATTTTCCGTACCGCAGTAGCGGTTGATGGCACCCATCATGCTATCGGGTGCGAGGAAGCAAGGATCGTTCACATTGATACGGTACTCGGTATCGCCAAGTGCCGTTGCCATATCGCAAAGCTCGGCAAAGGTGTATTTGCCGTCAAGCTCGCGGCGGATCGACTGAATGATCCAAAGTCCCATAATGTTCTTGAGGAAACGGAAGCGATGCTCTGCTCCGCCCTCGTTGGTAAAGTTGTGCGCCTTAGCCCGCTCGGAGGAATCGGGAATCAGGGACTCCACGCCCATGAGCGACCAGGTACCCGAACTGAGGTACACGGCATTATCCGAGTTGGTGGGAACTGCCAGCACGGCAGAGCCCGTATCGTGAGACGCGGGGTGCAGAACCGTCATATCGTAGCCGATTTCTCGGACGATCTCCGGCAGGAGCGTTCCAACCGTTTCACCGGGCATACTGAGCTTGCCGAAGAGCTTGGTGGGATATCCCAGCTTCTCCATCATCTCAAGATCCCATTCGCCCGTCTTGATGTTGACAAGCTGTGCCGTGGTTGCGTTGGTATATTCCTGATGGCAAACGCCGGTCAGCTTATAGTTCAGATAGTCGGGCATCATGAGGAAGGTCTCTGCCGCCGCCAGCTGCTCGGGATTCTGCTCCTTCAGCGCCATCATCTGGTAGACTGTGTTGTACATCTGCTTCTGAATGCCCGTCCGAGCGTAAAGCTCTGCCTCGGGGAGAAGCTCGTACACCTTGGCGTCCATGCCCTCGGTTCGGCTATCACGGTAACCAACCGAATCACCGATCACATTGCCTTCTCCGTCGAGAAGCAGAAAGTCAACGCCCCAGGTATCGATTCCCAGATAAGAGGGGATCTTACCGATCTCCGCGCAACGCTTCATTCCCTGGATCACGTTTTCAACGAGAGCC
>JAZORA010000165.1:0-3889 GCA_045656365.1 Eubacteriales bacterium
GGGGAGAAGTTATCATAGCTCAAAAAGCAAAAAAGCCCCTTGCCGCAGGCCAGCCTCTTTTTGGTTTTTCGTATAATCAAAGCGTTCCGTGGGAAAGAAGAATCCCTCGCTCCCCCATCTCGATCACACCGAAGGAGGGACGTCCGTCATGAGGCGCACCCAAGCTTCCCGGATTCATGATCCAAAGGGGCTTCCTGAGGGGCGTATCGCCAATCATCGTTCCTTCGGGAAGATATCGTTCCTCTGGCACGTGGGTGTGTCCGTACAGAAGCAGATCCGCGCCCCGTGCCGCCGCGCGGCAGATGGCACGCTCGGTTCCCGATTTGACAGAATAGCGATGTCCATGGGTCATTAACACAGTATATGCACCGAGATTCAAACACAGTTCCTCCGAAAGGTCGCAAGAGCCCCCAAAATCACAATTTCCGAGAACCCCCGCAAAGAGCCGTCCCTCTCCTTGAATATGCGAGGGCAGATCTCTGACTCCGTCGCCGAGGAACAAAATCGCATCGGCGCGGGGATGAAGGGATAGGAGTGCTTCGATCCGATCTCTGCGCCCATGGGTATCCGAAATCACCAGGATCTTCACGGCTTACGAAATCACGGCGGGAATCTTTTCTTCCTCCGCCCCGGACATGTGTTTAAAGGACGAGCCGGCGGGCACTAAGAATCGCAACTCCTTCTCGGCAATCGAAAGATGCAGCTCCTCAAAGGGTACGACCTCTCCGTCCACGCTGACGTTCGTAGTCGTGTCAAAGAAAAGATCCACCTGCTTCAGCTTTTGATTCTTCAGAATCTTTTCGAATTTGGGAGACAGGTGCGTTCCCTTCTTATAGTCTCCCACCAAGCCGACAAAACGGCGGCGGGTAATATTGTTCACAAACAGCGTATCCAGATATCCGTCACACAGAGAGCTTTTTGGGTTGGAATGGAAGCCGCCTCCGCAAAATTCGCCGTTGGCGTAGGTGGAAAGAAGGTATTCCTTCTCCTCTGCCTCTTCTCCGTCACGGGCGATCCTCGCCTTCAGCCCCGGCTTTCTTACCAGCGTATTCACAAGTCCCGCTATGTAGGCAAATTTCGAGGGGATCAGCGGATGCTTCTTCAGCGACGCGGTCTTAACCACCACCTCGCAGTCAAATCCGATGTTGATCATATTGATAGCGTACATCTCGTTTGCTCGGATCAGGTCGATCCGTGCGGGCGTGGCATCCAGCTGTGCCCCCACGTCAAAAAACCGTTCTCTTTCGGTAAAATTCCGAACGAAATCGTTGCCCGTTCCCGACGGGATCAATCCCACCGCAAGTCGATCGGAATCGTCCGCACTCATGACGCCGTTTACCACCTCACAAAGGGTTCCGTCTCCGCCGCACGCGTAAAAATACAGCTCCTCCTCGGGGTTCTCCGCTGCCGTTTTCTTCACGTACTCGGTGGCGTCGCCCACGCATTTGGTGGTATACACCTCAAAAGAAACAGCCTTTTCGCCACATTGATCGTGGAGCTTTGCGCCCCATTCTGTGGCAAAGGATCCCTTGCCGGCCGCGGGATTGAGAATAAAGCAATATTTCATAAAAGACCTCCTACCGCGCCTTACGGCTGCGGATATTTTTCGCCTCGGAATATCTCGGAAACAGAATACATACATAATTATTATAACACAATACTTCTTTTCCGTCAATCCCAAAATCCGCACCATTTTCGTCCCGCGGCATATTCTGATAGAAGAACCGAAGTCTCATTTACGAGGAGGAACACACCATGCAAATCGATCGACAGGCGCTGGACAAATTGCTTACCCTCAATGACCGTCAGCTAAAAACGATCATGCTCCGCTTGGCGGCGGAAAGTGGAATCAACCCCGCGGATTTTAACATTGATCCAAAAAGCATTGAAAGCATTCGGAACGCCCTTCGCACTGCCACGGACGAGGATCTCTCTCGCATTGCGGAGCAATACGAGGCAAATCGGCGTCGAGGGAGGTAATCCATGGACCAAAACCAAAATCCCTCTGCCGCGCCTCCCGATCTCTCAAAGCTTCTCGACAAGCTTCTTGCCCATCCTGAGATCATTTCCATGGTTGCCGCCACGCTGGGGGGAGGTGGTGGCAGCGGCACGTCCTCGGCAACCGATACCGCAGCCCCCCAAGAGGCGAAGCCCGATCCGCCCAACGAGTCTCCCACGGCGGAAGCATCCGCCGCTGAGTCGCCCCCTGCCATCCCCGCAGGGCTCGGAGATATGCTGTCGGGGCTTTCCCCTCTTCTCTCCAAGCTCTCGGGTGCGGGGGCAGGCAAGTCGTCGCCTCACGGGAAGGGAGAAAATGATCACCGCGCGTGTCTCCTAAGAGCACTCAAGCCCTATCTCAACCCATCCAGGCAGGAAGCGATTGACTATATGATCCGTCTTTCCGAGCTTTCCCTTCTTCTGAAGCATCTGTATTAAGGAGAGCCTATGTACGCACGACAAACACCCCGCCAATTCGAGATTCCCCGCAATTACAGCGGGAGTGCCTTTTCGCCGCAATCCGCGCCCCCTCCGCCACCGTCCGAGGAGGTGATGGCAGAAATCCCCGCGCCCATGGAGGAAGCCCCTCCTCCCGAACCAAAAAAAGAGGCGGAGATTCCCACGGGCGCCCCTCCCCGCTTTGGGCTTTCTCGTTTGTTCGGGAGAGGTCGTGGCGGCGAGATCGGAGGAGAGGAGCTTCTCCTGATCGGACTTTGTCTTTTGCTTTCACAGAGCGAATCAAAGGACGATCTGCTGATTTTACTGATTCTGTTACTTCTGATCCAATGACCAAACAAAACAAAGCACGGGCAAGAAGCACTCTTGCCCGTGCTTTGTTTATTTTTCATGCTTTTCCCGAAGCTCCAGCTGGGCGGGATTATTGAGGATCTTCCCCTCCTCGGAAAATCGCGAGCCGTGGCAAGGGCAGTCCCACGAATGCTCCTGCCGATTCCATTTTAGGGCACAGCCCAAGTGTGAGCATCGTTTTCCCGAAAACGTCAAAAGATTTTTGATCGATTCTCCTCCGTTGATCCACAGCTGAGCTTTGAGGATTCCCCGCGAAGGCGAAAAAAGCTCCTTTCCTTCAAAATCCTCGCCCAGAAGCTCGGCAGTAAGACCCTTTGCCGCCACCATGGAGCCTGTCATACCCCATTTATTGAACCCACTTGCCACGTAAATGCCCGAGACCCCTGCGGAATAGCGACCGATATAAGGCAGTCCGTCCAGACTCATACAGTCCTGCGCTCCCCAAGCCGCAACCTCTCGGGCGGTGGGATCGTAAAGCCTTGCCGCCTGTCGAAGCTCCGCATAGCCGCCTTCGTCCTTTCCCGTTCGATGTCCGCCGCCACCCATGAGCAACAGCTCTCCCGCAGGGCGGAAGGACAAGCCGCTATGATCATCGTCCACGTACATGCGATCGGGCAGATGGGCGTTTTTCAGCGCCAAAACGTAGGAGCGGTGCTGATAGAGCTTGAGAAAATAACTGCCGTGGCGATTGATCATGGGGAAATGGGTGGTCACCAAGATTTTCTTGGCAAAGATCCGTCCCCGATCGGTCAGCACACATCCCTCCTCGATCTTCCTGACGAAGGTATTTTCCCGAATATGCAGATCCCCCACCATGGCGGCTAAAAATTTCAGAGGGTGGAAGCAGGCTTGGTCATGGATCGATACCGCCCCCGCATTTTTGATGGGAAGATCCGCCTGATCCATCCACTCCACCGATGCCCCAATCGATTCAAGCGCTTGCATCTCCGACTCCAGCGACCGCCGATCATCCACGGTATAGACCGCATGGGAAAGAACCCGATAGTCACAGTCTATCTCCCCACAAAGCCGACCGTATTCCTCAAGCGCTTCCTTTTGCAGCTTATAATAAAGCTCTGCCGCC
>JAZORA010000166.1:0-2384 GCA_045656365.1 Eubacteriales bacterium
CATTGTCTTCCTAAGCCCGCTTGGCCTCCGACTTGGGTAGAGGACGAGGAGCAGAAGAGAGGCTATCTTCTGACCAAGACCCCCCTGATGGCGAAGAGAGATCTGTATAAGATTTCGGGACATTGGGATCATTATCTGGACGGTATGTTCGTCTTGGGTGACCCTTACGACGAGACCAAGGAGTGCTTCGCGCTCCGTCCCATGACCTGTCCCTTCCAGTATCAGGTATTCTTAAACAAGAAGAGATCCTACCGCGATCTGCCCATGAGACTGGGCGAGACCTCCACCCTCTTCCGCAACGAGGACAGCGGAGAGATGCACGGTCTGATCCGTGTTCGTCAGTTCACCATTTCCGAGGGACATCTGGTGCTTCGTCCCGAGCAGCTTGCCGAGGAATTCAAGGGCTGTCTGGAGCTTGCTAAGCATTGCCTCAGCGCCGTGGGTCTGTGGGAGGACTGCTACTTCCGCTTCTCCCAGTGGGATCCGAACCGTACCGACAAGTACGAGGGAACGCCCGAGCAGTGGAACGAGGCGCAGTCGATCATGGGCGAGCTTCTGGACGAATATCTGGGAAAGGGCAACTACACCATCGGTATCGACGAGGCGGCGTTCTACGGCCCCAAGCTGGACATTCAGATGCGGAACGTACACGGAAAAGAGGATACCCTCGTAACCATTCAGATCGACATGCTCCTTGCCAAGAAGTTTGGCATGGAATACGTGGATTCCGATAACACCCTCAAGACCCCCTATATCATTCACCGCACGTCTCTGGGCTGCTACGAGAGAACGCTGGCGCTCCTTCTCGAGAAGTACGCAGGCGCGCTTCCTCTGTGGATGGCTCCCGAGCAGGTACGCTTCTTGCCCATCGGCGACGAGCAGATCGATTACTGCCGCGCCCTTGCCGATAAGATGACGGCGCAGGGCATGAGAGTGACCGTCGACTCGAGAAACGAGAAGATCGGCTACAAGATCCGAGCCGCACAGCTGGAGAAGGTTCCCTATATGCTGGTGGTGGGAGAAAAGGAAATGACCGAGGGCACGGTTGCCGTTCGTTCGAGAAAGACGGGCGACCTTGGCGCGATGGCTTCGGACGAGTTTGTAAGTCTCGTGAAAAAGCAGATCGACGAGCGGGATCTGAACCAATAATCGATCAAAGCACACGTTTAAAAGAGGTCTTTGCCGCGCCGGCGGCAAAGACCTCTTTGTTGCTTTTTGGGGGACAGATTTGCCGCTGCGGTTGGTTGTTTTTACCAAGTCGGTCAAGAAAAATCAGGGTGTTTGTGCAAATCGTTGAAAATGAATTATTTTCAAAAAAGACTTGACAAGGTTTTCTCGAAAGTTTTCCATAGGCAAAAATAAAAAATCGGCGAAACAACCCTTGAAAACACAAGGTTTTCCACATTATCAACAGAGTTTTCCATAGGTTTGAATGGGTTTTTTCGCCGGGGTATGGAAAACTTTTTGGAAAACATGGGTTTATTCATTATGCCGAATTTTACAAAAAAAGGCATACAAATCCCCTCCCAAAGCATATAAGTGGTGAGTTATCCCTAACCGCCAGGGGCTTTTTGGTAAAAATATGCCCTTTGTGGGGCATGGCGCCGAAGAGATTTTTTTGGGGAAAAGATCTTGTCGGGCTTCTTAAAGATTTTTCTCGAATGTTTAGGAATCGCTTGACAAAATCCTCGTTTTTGTGGTACAATAAAATAGAATATTATTATGGGTAATTATCGGCAAAATTTGCCGAAAATTCTCAAAAACAAATGAATTTTTCAGGTAAGCAACTACGGTTGCGGGAGGTTTTTTTGATTATCGCTTTGGAAGACGCAAAATATACCCTGATCGGCATGCGTGCCGACATCACCGAGCTTGGCTCTGCCCTTCGTATCGACGAGCTGCGCGCTTTGGCGGAGGAGCTGGATGCCAAGACCCTTGACCCCGATTTCTGGTCCAATCAGGAGAATTCCTCCAAGGTTCTGCAGAAGCTGAAGCAGACCAAGGACACCATCGAGGGCTACGAGGCACTCTCTGCCCGTCTGGAGGACGCCATCACCTTAGCCGAAATGGCAATTGAGGAAAACGAAGAGGGCTACGTAGAGGAGGTCCAGAGCGAGCTTGACGAGATCGCGAAGATCGCCGAGGCCAAGAGAATCGAGATTCTGCTTTCGGGCGAATACGATAAGAACAACGCCATCGTCTCCTTCCACCCCGGCGCGGGCGGAACCGAGGCACAGGACTGGGCGCAGATGCTTTACCGCATGATCACGCGCTGGGCAGAAAAGAGCGGCTTTACGGTCAAGCTCACCGACTGGCTGGATGGTGATGGCGCGGGTATCAAGAGCGCAACCATTATGGTCAGCGGTATCAACGCCTACGGATAC
>JAZORA010000167.1:0-2987 GCA_045656365.1 Eubacteriales bacterium
CCCCACCTATAACCATATCCGCTCCATCGGCGGACTGCCCTCTCATATCTTTGACGAAATGATGCACTTTTTCTCGGTCTATAAGCAGCTGGAGAAAAAGCAGACCGCCGTCAAGGAGCTGTTTGGCGCAGACGAGGCAAAGGAAATTATCGAACGTGCCATGGCATCCTACAAGGAGCTCTACGTAGACACGTCCAACGACTAAAAAAAGAGCGCTCTTCCGATTGGAAGAGCGCTCTTTCATTTTATTTGCCGCACTTTTTGTCAAACGACGGATTGATGGCATAGAAATTCTTGGAATCCAAATTGTCCTGCGCGATGCGAATGGCATCGCCGAAACGCTGATAATGCACCAGCTCCCGAGCGCGCAGGAACTTGATGGGATCGCGCACATCGGGGTCGTCGGTCAGTCGCAAAATGTTGTCGTAGGTGGTACGTGCCTTTTGCTCTGCCGCCAAGTCCTCGTTCAGGTCGGTCAGGAGGTCACCCTTGACCCCCACGTATTTCATGTCAAAGGGCACGCCCGAAGCGGCAACGGGATACACGCCTGCGGTGTGATCCACAAAATAGGGGGCAAAGGAGCTTCCCGCAATTTCGTCAGGCGTGAGATTTCTCGTCAACTGATAGAGTATCGCGGCAACAATCTCAAGATGCGCCAGCTCCTCTGTACCGACATCCGTAAGGATACCCGTGACCTTGTCGTAAGGACAGCCGTACCGTTGGTGAAGATAGCGCATCGAAGCACCCAATTCGCCGTCGGGACCGCCCGACTCCAAAAAGATATAATTGGATTACACATAAAAGAACAGCTCGATTTTTCGTTCCGGCTTATAGAATACGATCTTCTGAAGGACGGATCGGAGAGCTTTGCTCTTCAGCTCGGCGGTGGCTTCGGCGCTTTCCACGATTTCAATTACGTTTGAAACGGTTTTCGCGTACTCCTTAAGGTCCACAAGTTTGGCTTTGGTTTGAGCTTTGCTCTTTTGTTTTTTATAACGTTCAATCTGCTGTTCAATCTTTGCTTTGGCTTCCCGATATTCGTTCAGCGAATCGACGCCTGCTTGGTAAGCTTGCTTTGCTCGCTCCATCTTCAGGTTCTCGGCGCGGATCATGGCGTCGAAGTCGATGGGAGAGCTGCTTTGCCGTTCCTGAGAATCAGAGACGATATTGAATGACATAGTCAGGACCGCTTCTTTCATGGCATCGATCACCATTTGGTTTATGATCGGCAGATTGATGTGGTGCGAAACAGGGCAAGTGCCTCTTGCGTAAGAATGGCATTGCAGACCGTTATTTGCTTTGGAATATACCAAGGTGGATCCGCACGTATTGCACTTTACTAATCCCTTGAGGGCAAATTCTGACTTTTGGAAATCCTCTCGCATATACTTCTGTCGGCTCTTCTTTCGTTCGGTAAGAAGAGTTTGGGCCTGATCGTAGATTTCTTTTGAAACGATCGGTTCATGCTTCCCTTTTGTCAGAATATCGTCGGGATTGTTGTAAATTCGTTTTGATGCCGATTTACCGTGTGGATTCCATCTTAGATATCCGATATAGCAGGGGTTGTTCAGGATATATTCAATTCCACGATTGTCAATGGTATTTCCGTAGTGATTTTTGATACCCATGGATTGAAGCAACGTAACGATACTTCGAATGTTTGCTCCTGTGGTGAAGCTTTCAAAGATCGAACGTACAACAGCTGCTTCTTTCTCTTCGATCACATATTCACCGTTTACCATTCGATACCCGTAGGGCGGCGCAACGTTAGGAAGTCCCCGTGTTGCCCGTTCGGTCATTCCTCGGCGCACCTCGTCAGAGAGACGGATCAGATAGTATTCGTCCATCCATTCAATGATACGCTCGATCAATCCCCCAAAGGGATTGTCGGATAATGGTTCAGAGACCGATATGACCTCAACTCCATTTTTACGGAGTAGGGATTTATATACGATCGATTCTTCTTGATTTCTGGCAAAGCGTGAGAATTTCCAAACGAGAATCATTTGAAAAGGCTTGTCTTTCTGCTTTGCCAAGGCGATCATGTCATTGAATTGTTTCCTCTTTTTGGTTGACTTGGCGGAAATACCATCGTCGTAGAAGATCAGCTCGTCGGGAAGATCTATCTCGTTTTTTTTGCAGTATTCCCGAATCAACTTGATTTGAGAATCGGGTGAGAACTCGTCTTGACGTTCGTCCGAGACTCGGATATAAGCTGCGGCTGTTTTCATAATTATCACCTGAAAACCGAAACGTTTCGGTTTTTTATTTTATTATCCAAATATGCTTTCAAGTATGGCTCCGCCGGATGCTGCCAAGATAATAACACCTACTACTAAAACAATTAGTACAACGGTTATACAACCGCAGCCTCCGCCAAAAACAGTTCCAAACCCTTTTGAGAAAGAAGAGTTTTCTTCTTTTTGGATATTGATATCGGTTTTAATATGCGTGTTTGATTCATTGGTTTGAGCTTTTGACGCGCAAGCGCATTCTCTTCCCTTTAAGTGATACATTTCGCAGTTGGGACATTTAAGTATATCTCCGCTATTTACTTTTGTTTGACATTGACGGCACAATTCGTAAACGTCGGAGGGCAAACCGCAAATTTTACACGTACCTATTTCTTGAGATGTTTTTTGTTCTTCTTGGAACGAATTGGGCTCTGGATTTTCTTTTTCTTCTTCCGTGTTTGTTTCAATATTTTTTGTTTGCTTTTCTTCTCTATTTGCGACTAAAAAAGATATTATAATTGGTATCGCAAAAATTCCTAAAAAAATAAGTATAGCTATGATTTCCATTTTATTGTCCCTTAAAACTTCGCTCTGAGCTCGACGACCTTGCCGAGGATTTTTATGGGGAGCTGTTCGATCTGTTTGTTAGAATAGAACATTGGCTCATAGGTCGGATTCAGAGATATTAACATGATCCCTTCGGGGGTCTTTTTTATTTTCTTACAGGTTGCGTTCTCGCTCTCCACCATGACG
>JAZORA010000168.1:0-4680 GCA_045656365.1 Eubacteriales bacterium
AAGGGCAACGAGACCCTGCTGCACCCCTTTGTGGATTCTAAGGGCAACTTCGGCAAGGTCTATTCCCGGGATATGGCCTACGCTGCCTCCCGTTACACCGAGGCGAAGCTGGATACCTTCTGTCATGAGCTCTTCAGCGGCATTGACAAGGATGCGGTAGACATGGTAGATAACTACGACGGAACGCTTAAGGAGCCCGTCCTCCTTCCTACCACCTTCCCGAACGTTTTGGTAACCCCCAATACGGGTATTGCCGTCGGTATGGCATCCTCCATCTGCTCCTTCAATCTGGGAGAGATCTGCGACGCCACGGTGGCGCTTCTCAAGAATCCCAAGCTTTCGGTGGATCGCCTGATGGACATTCTCAAGGCACCCGATTTCCCCGGTGGCGGTTCGATCATTTATAACCGTGAGGAAATGAAGCAGATCTATGAAACGGGCTCGGGCTCGGTTCCGATCCGCTCTCGCTACCATTACGACAAGGCGGAAAACTGCATCGAGATCACCCAGATTCCCTACTCCACCACCATCGAGGTCATCCTCAAGAAGATTGCCGATCTGATCAAGGAGGGCAAGCTGAAGGAGGTCACCGACTTCCGTGACGAAAGTGACCTGAGTGGTCTGAAGCTGACACTGGATCTCCGCCGCGGCGTGGACCCCGACAAGCTGATGACCAAGCTCTTCCGCATGACGGCACTGGAGGACAGCTTCAAGTGTAACTTTAATATTCTGGTGGAATCCTCTCCCAGACAAATGGGTGTTCTGGAAATTCTCACCGAGTGGATCCGATTCCGCATGATGTGTGTCCGCCGCGAGCTTTCCTTTGACCTGAAGAAGAAAAAGGACAAGCTCCACCTGCTCCTGGGTCTTGGAAAGATTCTTTTGGACATTGACAAGGCAATCAAGATCATCCGCCACACCGAAAAGGAAGAGGACGTGATCCCCAACCTGATGACAGGCTTCTCCATTGATGAGATTCAGGCAGAATATATCGCTGAGATCAAGCTCCGAAACCTGAACCGTCAGTATATTATCAATCGAATCAACGAGATCGAGGGTCTGCAGGCGGAGATCGCCCGTATTGAGGAGATCCTCGGTGATGATCTGAAGCTGAAGGCACTCATTGCCTCTCAGCTTGCCGACGTAAAGAAGAAATATGCTCAGCCCAGAAGAACCCAGTTGATCCACGCCGATGACGTGACGCATTATGAGGAGGACAAGACCCCCGAAAACTACAACGCGCGGATCTACATGACCCGCGAGGGCTACTTTAAGAAGATTACTCTCCAATCCCTCCGCGGAAACGATGAACAACGCCTCAAGGAGAACGACGAGATCGTCTTTACCGAGGATACCGACAATCTCTCCGACCTGATCTTCGTCACCGACAAGTGTCAGATCTATCGCGCCAAAACGGCTGATTTTGAGTGTGTTAAGGCTTCGTCCATGGGTGAATACCTCCCTGCCAAGCTTGGCATGGACGAGGGAGAAAAGCCGATTTTTGCACGAGTGCAAAAGGGTTACCCACAGAACGAAAGCTTCGTCTTTATCTTCCAAAACGGAAAGGGTGTCCGCGTTCCCGCCCCCAATTATGAAACCAAGGGCAACCGTCGGAAGCTGGTGAACGCTTATTCCTCCGCTTCTCCCATCTGCGGCGTCTTCTATGAGAATGAGAAAAATCCCTTTGAGATCATGCTGATCAACAACGCCGATCGGGCAATCATTCTCAAAACCTCCCTGATTCCACAAAAATCCACACGAACCTCCGGCGGTGTCACCCTGATGACCCTTAAAAAGGGACAGGTGCTCCGAAGCGCCTTGCGGAATTTTGATGAAAAGTATGATAATTTAAAGGGCTACCGAAAGCTGAAGATCCCCGCTTCGGGTCAGCTTCTCGACAAGGATGATCTGAAGGTTCTTCAGTTGTCGATCGAGCCCTGATAGGAGAAATCATGAACAAAAAACAAAAGCTTGGAGTTCGTCTGCTCTGTTGGATTCTTGCGGGTACCATGCTTGTCAGCATGGCAACCTATGTCATCTATGCGCTTTTGGGATTGCTTTGATCCCGTTTACCTTGTAAAGGAGACGTTACCTTGGAAACTCTGAATGAAAAAATCAAAACGCGCCTTCCCACCGAATGCTCGGATAGTGAGGCGGACAATCTGTTGCGCATCGCCATGGACATCGGCGAAGGACTTTTAAAGAATGGAGCGGATATCCATCGCGTAGAGCTGGCGATCGAAACGATCTGCCACGCCTACGGTGCCGCTCACGTGGAGGTATTCAGCATACAATCACTGATTTTGGCGTCGGTTCGTATGAAGGACCATACATATTCCTCCCAGACCCGACGGATTCTGGATATCTCCAACAATCTTCGCCTTCTGGAGGCATACAACAGCCTTTCCAGAAAGATCTGCCGTGAGCGCCCCGACTTTGACACGGTAGACGAAATGCTTCGCAAGCTGAAGGAAAAGAAGCGCTATCCCCGTTCCTTGATCCTGCTCGGCTATATGCTGGCTTCCGGATCCTTTGCCGTCTTTTTCGGCGGAACGGTACGCGACGGTATCGCAGGAGCGCTGGTGGCTATTTTGATCTTTCTTTTGGATTCGATCAAATTCGACTACTTCAACAAGATGGCTAAAACCCTGCTCACCGCATTTGTGGCGGGTATCGGCGCCTATTTGTCGATCTTTTCGGGGATTGGACAGAACGTGGATATGATCATCATTGGCTCGATCATGCTCCTGATTCCCGGACTTGCGCTCGGTAACGCCATGCGCGATCTGTTCTGCGGCGATATTCTGGCAGGTGTTCTGAAGCTGATCCAAGCGTGTATCACCACCATTATGATCGCGATCGGCTATGCCTTGGCAATCATTTTGTTGGGAGGTGTCGTGTAATGGGAATTTTGTTTACTCCTGAAAATCTCCGCCATCTTTTGGTCATGACCATCACCTCGGCGCTTGCCACACTTGGATTTTCCCTTCTCTTTAAGCTGAATTACAACCGCCTGCTTTGGTCTACCCTTGGCGGTGTTCTGACCTGTCTGTGCTATGAAATCACCGTCATTTTTGGCGGGACCATGCTCCTGGCGGCCTTTCTGTCTTCTCTGTTTATGGCGCTCTATTCGGAGTTTTCGGCAAGATACTTCCGCGCGCCCTCCTTCATTTTCTTACTTCCCTGCGCAATTCCCATCGTTCCCGGAAGCTATATGTACTATTCCTTCTATCACCTGTTCACGGGGAATCAGGAATTGGCGATGCGCTACATTAAGGGAACGGCGCAGATCGGTCTGGGAATTGCCATAGGTCTTAGCTTTTCCTCGATCTTTTTGGGCATGATCCTGCAGCTGATCAAGATCATTCAGCAAAAGAAAGCGAAAAAGCAACAAAAAGAAACAAATTAACAAAAAAGAAGTACGAACGTCGTTCGTACTTCTTTTTTTATGGATTGACTTAGAACATATTGTCAAAGAAGGAATCGAGAAGCTCTTCCTTGTTCTTGAGCTCTTCCTTTTCAGCCGCTTCTGCCGCCTCGGCGGGATCGATCTCCGGAATCGGCTCTGCCTCATCCTGATCGAAGCCTGCGGCAACGATGGTAATCCTCATCTCATCCTCAAGATCGGGATCGAATGCGACACCGAAGATGACACTTGCGTCAGGCGCACATTCCTCGGAGATCATACCGGAAGCAAGCTCCACATCCTCCAGACCGACGTCTGCCGATGCGGAAATGCTGATAATAACGCCCTTTGCGCCCTTGATCGAGGTCTCGAGCAGAGGACTGGAAATAACCATGTTGGCTGCGATCTGTGCCTTGTCCTTACCGGTTGCGCTACCCATACCCATGTATGCCATACCGGAGTTGGCAATGATGGAGGTAACGTCTGCAAAGTCAATGTTGATAAAGCCGGGAATATTGATCAGATCAGAGATCGACTGTACCGCGCGGCGAAGAACCTCGTCTGCCTCGGAGAAGGCGTTCAGAAGGGTAATTCTCGTATCGGTAACCAGCTTCAGTCTCTCGTTGGGAATCACAACCAAAGAGTCTACATACTGAGCGATCTCAGCAATTCCCTCTTCTGCGCGCTCCATCTTGCGCTTACCCTCAAATGCGAAGGGAGTGGTTACCACGCCAACGGTAAGGATCTCCATCTCCTGCGCGATTCTTGCAACCACGGGAGCGCCACCCGTTCCCGTTCCGCCGCCCATACCTGCGGTAATAAATACCATATCTGCGCCGGACAGGAGCTGCTTGATCTCGTTGACAGCTTCCTCAGCCGCACGCTCACCGATCTCAGGATTGGATCCTGCGCCAAATCCGTTGGTAATCTTTTCGCCGATGACAAGCTGCGTGGGCGCAATACACTTCTTCAGAGCCTGCTTATCGGTATTGACGGCAATAAAATCAACGCCCTTCAAGCCCGAAGCGATCATGCGGTTGATGGCGTTGTTTCCGCCGCCGCCGACACCAATCACCTTAATATTTACGCCGTATTCGTAGTTCGTATCCTGTTCAAAGGTCATGTTACTTCCTCCCCATTTTATGCCGTCGGTCATTTCCCGACAACATATTTTCTATTAATATTATGATAATATATTTTCCGTTCTTTTTCAAGAGCTTTTTTGAAAAAAACCGAGTTTTCAGTAAAATATCCACAAATTCGACCGATCACTC
>JAZORA010000169.1:0-2592 GCA_045656365.1 Eubacteriales bacterium
CGACATGGCTACGATCCGACTTGGTGTGTGCACTTTTTGAAAGAGATGGTCATTGTTATGCGGAGGTTAAAAGTCGAAGCAAAAGAGATTGCTTGGATGTTGACAGTATATTACGAATGAAAACTAATACATACGGCACGATTAGCCGACCTTTCACCAAAAGGTCGGCTTTTTCTATGCCAATTTATATGTAAGAAGGAGTGATAAAGTTGGATGTTAATAGTCAAGAAAAGGTCTATGCGATACCCATTGATGCTATCGACGATTTTCCAGATTTCTCATTCCAAGTGAAGGATGACGAGGAAATGGCGCAGCTTGTGAAAAGCATAGATAATAACGGTGTTCTCAACCCCATTATTGTAAGGCAAAACGGTGAGAGATACGAGCTTATCGCAGGACACCGCCGCAGACACGCTTGCCGAACCCTCGGTATCAAAACCATTCCCACCATTGTGCGTGAACTCTCTCGTGAAGAAGCTGTCGTTGAAATGGTTCCTCTAATCTTTAACGTGAACACATCCATCCAAGCGAGAAAGCAAAGGTTTATAAAATGAAATTAGAAGCCATAAAGAGCCAAGGTCAGTGGACGG
Organism: Eubacteriales bacterium; assembly: GCA_045656365.1. Taxonomy (GTDB): domain Bacteria; phylum Bacillota; class Clostridia; order Oscillospirales; family CAG-272; genus HGM12713. The sequence continues at coordinate 591 of JAZORA010000169.1, forward strand.
ATATGCTTGAAACCATTGAGAGTGAGGATTGCCCCCCATCCCTTGCACAAGCAATCAAAATGAAGAATTTGAGCAAGGACGGCAAGCTCGATGTGGATTTGTAAAAGTGATGTGCTTGTTTACTTTTATCCTTACCTTTGATATTTTATCTCTTATGTGATAAAATATAAATGAAAGGAAGGGATGATCCATGAAGAAAAGACGAAATATCCACCGTTTGAAGCTGACCGACTTTGAGCTCTGCGTAATGGTGAAGGCTCTAAATGAGAGCCGCTTGAGAATGAAGGCAGAGGGGAACGATCCCGAGGATATTTCTGATATTATCCTCAAATGCCTTGATGCGCTGGAGTCATAATTGAATAGCTGGCTTATAGCCGATCTTATGATCTACGAAAGTAGAACTAAGGTCGGCTTTTTTATTTCAAAAATAAAAAAGGAGAAGTTATTATATGGAAGAAAACAAAGAAAGCAAACGGGAATCGGTGCGACTGATCTCCATTGAACAGATTACGGATTTTCCGGATCATCCGTTCAAAATACAAGAAGATGAAGCGATGCAGAAGCTTATTGAAAGTATCCGAGGCTATGGTGTGATTACGCCCGTGGTTGTCCGTAAGATTGGAGAGGAACGTTATGAGCTGATCTCCGGTCACAGACGAAAGTACGCCTGTAAGAGGCTTGGAATTGATCGTTTGCCCGTGATTGTCCGAGATTTGAGCCGTGATGAAGCGGTTATTACCATGGTGGATTCCAATTTACAGCGGGAACACATTTTGCCCAGCGAGAAAGCCTATGCCTATAAAATGAAGATGGAGGCGATGAAACGGCAAGGAGCAAGGACGGATTTAACTTCTGCACCAGTGGTGCAGAAGTTGCCAGAACAAACGACAAGAGCTATGATAGCATCGGAAAATGGAGAAAGTTACGAACAGGTCCGCCGCTATATCCGCCTCACAGAACTCACATCCGAGCTTTTAGAGCTTGTGGATCAAGGGCGGATCGCCTTCCGTCCTGCGGTGGAATTGTCGTATCTGACCGAGGACGAGCAAAGAGATCTATGGGAAACCATTGATAGCGAGGAGGTCACACCGTCGCTTTCCCAAGCCATTCGCATGAAGGAATTGAGCAAAGAGGGTAATTTGGATATGGACACGATCTTTGCGATCATGCGAGAAGAAAAAGCAAACCAAAAAGAACAAGTGAAGATCCCGATGGATCGGTTCTCGAAATACTTTCCGAGGGGGACGCCCCAAAAAAGAATTGAATCGGTGATCTTTGATGCCTTGGAACTGTACTACAAAGAGCAGGAAAGGCAACGGCACAGAAGCTCCGACCGCGACGCACGTTAAATTGGATACAAGGGGGAAGTCTGCCTATTTTCAAAAAGATAGGCAGGCTTTTTTTCGTTCCCCCCTTTCCCACACCCTAACCCCCCAATACTTTCCGACCAATGATTACTTACCGAGAGAGGATATACGACGTATATAATCTCTCGGAATTTTTAATATACCGAGGTGATGATAGATATGACCTGATGAACCCCAATCTCAAACCATGAATGACGGAACACATTCTCAAAAGGTTCCAACCAAACCAAAATAAAATTTTAAGAAAACAGGAGAAACAAAAATTATGAAAAAGTTTTTTAACAACGTCAAGGCAAGATTCAACAAGGCAACCGCAGCAGTCAAGGCTCGCGTGGAGTGCGCCAAGGTAGCGGTGGAAAACCAGCTCGGAGAGGGCTATATCGACACGGCGGTGAAGATCATCATCGGTGTGGTTATTGGCGGTGTTCTGCTTGCCGGGCTGTACACGCTGTTCAACACAACCGTGATTCCCAATCTTCAGACCGAGATCGGAAATATGTTCACTTATTCGGGAACTTGATAGGGAGGGCGGTCGATGCGCAAATATCTTTGCAATAAGACGGGCGCAGGACATGTCGATACGGCAATCAAGATCATCATTGCTGTGGTGATTGGAACCGTGATTCTTGGCGGGG
>JAZORA010000170.1:0-9696 GCA_045656365.1 Eubacteriales bacterium
AAAAGAACCAACCATGCAGGAAACATTGGCAAAGGTTTACGAGGCGCTTTGTGAGAAAGGCTATGACCCCCCTCGTCAGATCGCGGGATATATCTTGTCCGAAGATCCCGTGTATATTACCAACTGGAACAACGCCCGTGGTTTGATCGGTCACATCAACCGCGATGATCTTTTGGTGGAATTGATCCGTTCATATCTGAAAATTGAATCTAAAAAAGAGGGGAAATAAATCCCCTCTTTTTCATCATTTTATTTGTGATTGGCTCTCTTTTTCTGGTCAAAAAACTGAGCAAGAAGTCTAAAGTTCTTAAAGCCCGTAAAGTACGCGATCCAAGTTGCCACAATGGCAGGCACGGTAATCAGGAAATAAGCCCACCAATACGAGAACAAGGCATTCCCAGCGGGTGGAATGAGAATCACCGACATAAGACCTTGATACATGCCCTGAATCAAAGCAGAGATAAAGTTCAAGACTGCGCAAAGGTTACCGCCCCAGCTCTGCTTAAAGGGGGTTCCAATGGTATAAAGTACCGCGATCAAGAGATTCGGAATATTGGCGACCAAAGCAATGAGCAAGCCGGTATTGGGCTTATACGGCTTTTTACCAACGTCAACCGAAATGCGATCCTTGGCTCCGATTTCCCACGTCATGGTATAAATCAAAAACAAATAAAAGGCAATGGAAAAAATGCTGATAATCATAGTCAGTAAGGAATTCCCTGCTGCCGTGGTAGCCAGAGCAAGCACCAAGCCAAAGATGGAAATTGCAAACTGATTCACAAATATTTTTATAATACTATAAGAATACTGTTTAAAGAAATTCTTCATTCGTCCTCCCAAAGTCCATTGCAGCGTGAGTATTCTACGCTTATGTTATGACAATATTATAGTCAATTTCTTAAATTTTTGCAAGGTATTCCTTGAAAAGTTTACACTTTATCCACTAAATTCTCACCAAATATTATATAATATAAGTATCAAAGCTTGGAGGACAAATTATGGCCCACAGTATTCCTATGGAAACGCTTCCCTCTCTGGTTCGTGAATACGCTTCCTATAAAGCGGTTATTCAAAATGCATCTTCCAAAACCATTGATGAATATATGTTAGATCTTCGCACCTTCTTTCGCTTTTTACGTGCGAGGGATTTGAAAATCGCTACGGATTCCCCTGATTTTGATGAGATTGATATTCATGATATTGATTTGGATTATATCAAAGAAATTACGATGGAGGATATCTACGAATTTCTCATGTATGCAGATAACGTGCGTGGGAACATGGCTGCCGCCAAATCACGAAAGCTATCTGCCATCAAAGGTTTTTTTAAATATTTGACGACCAAACGCATGATGTTAGAGGAAAATCCCGCCGCGAATATTGAAGCGCCCAAGCGTCAGCAATCCCTTCCCAAGTTTCTTTCCCTCGAAGAAAGTCTTTTGCTTTTGAATGCGGTTAAAAACGATACCGAATCCCCATTCCGAGTTCGCGACTATGCCATCATTACTTTGTTTTTAAATTGTGGTATGCGTGTTTCCGAGTTGGTTGGGATCGACTTGAATGACGTGGATCGTCAGCTTCGTTCCATGACGGTTACAGGAAAAGGAAATAAGCAGCGCATTGTCTATCTTAACGACGCGTGCCGAGACGCTTTGGGAATGTATTTAGAGGAACGTTTGAGTCAAAAGTATCAGGCTTTAAATACACCTGCGCTCTTTTTGAGCAAGCGAGAACAACGAATCAGCGTGAAAACCGTCCAATGGATGGTTTACAAGTATTTGGATCTTGCCGGTCTTGAATCCAAGCATTATTCGGTTCATAAGCTTCGGCACACCGCTGCTACTCTGATGTATCAGTCCGGAAACGTGGACGTGCGAGTTCTCAAGGACATTTTGGGTCATGAGCAGCTGAACACCACGCAAATCTACACCCACGTCAGCAATCGAAGCATGGAAGAAGCCATGTCGCACAATCCTCTGGCAAATCAAGAAGGAATTGAGAACAATTAAAAAAAGCCGAAAGCACCGCTTTCGGCTTTTTTATTAGAGAATGATACAAATCAATCCTCCGCTTCCCTCATTGATGATTCTCTCCAAGGTCTCGGAAAGCTTCGTTCTTGATTCCTCGGGCATGTGCTCCAGCTTTGTATGGAGTCCTTCGTTGATCAACTCGTAAAGACTCTTGCCGAACATATTGGATTCCCAAATCTTTCCCGGATCTGCTTCAAATTCGCGAAGCATATACTTGATCAGCTCTTCCGATTGCTGCTCCGTACCAACGATCGGATTGATTTCAGTCTCAATATTGGCGCGGATCAGATGAATGGACTGAGCGGAAGCACAAAGCTTGACACCGTACCCGCCCGCTTGCTTGACGATCTTTGGTTCCTCCAAGCGAAGCTCCTCGATATTCGGCATAACGATTCCGTATCCCTTTTCCTCCGCCATTTCCAGCGCTTCCGCAACCCGTTCAAATTTGGCTTTGTTTTCTGCCAGATCCTTCAAAATTGCAATTAGTGCGGTTTCATTTGGAATTTCAAAGCCGGTCAATTCGCTTATAACCGAATAGTATAATTCGTCCGCAAAACTCAATCGCACCATCGCTCTTCCCGTGCCAAGATCAATATCCTCAATGCTATAAGAGCGAATGTATTCATTATCATTTAATTCCGACAATGCATTTTTGATGTCGCCCGCTTTTCGGATTCTATCGGCACAGGAGCAAATTGAATCATAGAGTGAAGCCTTGATTTTATGCTCCCTTGTGAGAGCATTCATCCATATTGGTAACTCCACTTGAAGCTCGGTTACGGGAAATTCGTGTAATACCAACTCTAAAATGTGTTGAATATCCTCCGCGTCTAAATCAATGCAGCTGACAAGCGCTACGGGGACACCGTATTTTTCCTCCAGCTCGTATGCCAGATTGATTGCCCCTTCCGCCGTTGGATCGGCGGTGTTCAAGACCATTGCAAATGGCTTACCGATTTCTTTCAGCTCATCGACAATGCGTTCTTCGGCAGGAAGGTAGCTTTCTCTTGATATTTCTCCAATCGTACCGTCTGATGTAATCAGCATTCCAATCGTAGAATGCTCGCGAATGACCTTTTCTGTCCCCATTTCCGCCGCTTCAATAAAGGGCATAGGTTCCTCCTGCCAGGGGGTATGAACCATCCGAGGCTGACCGTTTTCAATCGTTCCAAGGGCCTCAGAGACAATATATCCCACGCAATCGATCATTTTGACACGCAAGGATGCGCAATCGTCAATTCGAATGTTGACCGCTTCATCGGGCACGAATTTCGGTTCTGTCGTCATCACCGTTTTACCGGCGGCAGATTGAGGCATTTCATCGCGAGCTCGATCTCTCGAATAACCGTCCTCAATATTTGGAAGAACCAACGCCTCCATGAATCGTTTGATAAAGGTTGATTTCCCCGTTCGGACCGGTCCAACGACGCCAATATAGATATCACCTCCGGTTCTTTCGGCAATATCCTGATAAATTGAATGTTCTGCCATAAAAAAATCCTCCCGATATATTTGTCAATAAAATATACGGGAGGATTCCTCGTTTTAGAACCTTATGATATTCTGTTGTGGACAAGAATTATAGAAATCTTGGAATGATCGTATAAATCTCATCAATCACGCTTTGGGGAAGCCACGCAGTCAGATTACCGCAACAGTCAAGAGTTCACGAACCTTGGTGGAGCTGATCTGTCCATAGCGGTCGTCTGCGGGCAGGAGGATGGTTTCGGCATCGGGATAACGTTCACGATTGTACTCCGCCATGCTTTCCTCATATTTCTGATCGATTTCATTGCGTACACCTTTAACCAAGGCGCATGCGCCAAGGTCTCTGGCAAGCTCCCAAAGCATCCCCTCTGAGGAAATGACCTGAACGTTTTTTAAATGTGAGACGGCTACCTCTGCCAAGCGGTTTCTTTGAGACAAGGTAAAGAGATAGTGTTTATCACGGTTGATCATGACAGCCACGTACACCTGATCGTAAAGAGTGGATGCACGCTCGATAATATCCAGATGTCCGAGTGTGATGGGATCAAAGCTTCCGGGAACAATGGCGATTCGAGCATCATTCGTACTCATGGCCAAATCCCTCCTCGAAAATAGGAACCAGAACGGTAATGACGGTCTTGCTATATTTTGATGTCTTTTTAATAGCAAATCGAGAAGCAAGGCAATCATCACCAAAAATCTGCTCGGTGTCACTTTCACAGATGATCATAGACGAGGACTTCAGCATATCGGCTTCCAAAAGTGCCGATAGAGATTGCCGATACAGATCGGAGGCATAGGGAGGATCGAGAAACACGATATCAAAGCGAGTTCCACGATTCCGACGAATGAAATCAATGGCATCTGATCGGCGAATCGTACAATCCGCCAATAGCTTTGTTTTAATTGCGTTTTCCTCAATGATCTTTACTGCATCCGAAGAACGGTCAATCATTACCGCATGGGCGGCACCACGACTAATTGCCTCGAGCCCCATTTGACCCGATCCCGCAAACAAATCCAGAACATCTCGACCTTCAAGATCAAATTGGATCATTGAAAAAATGGCTTCCTTGACTCGCTCAGCGGTTGGTCTTGTTTGCTCACCCGATAAGGTATTTAAACGAATACCGCGCGCTTTACCCGTAATTATTCGCATCATTGCTGCTTCCTCACATTTCTTTGCTGTTGTTTGAATGAAAATATTGATAAATATGGATCGCATCGGTCTGTGAAATCCCTCTGACAGCCGAAATTTCGTCCACTGAGGCGCGTTTGATCGCGCCAAGTGTTCCCATTGCTCCCAATAAGCTTTTTGCCTTGGAAGGTCCGATTCCCTCTATTTTTTCAAGGGAGGAATGCTTTAGCGTTTTTCTTTTTGCTTGCGTAGTTCTTCCCACCGTGAATCGGTGAACCTCTTCCTGAATCTGATAAATCAGCATAAAAATCGATTGCTCCCGACCGATGTTGATTTCTTCCCGATCCGTACAAAGAGCACGAGTTTTATGGTACTCATCCTTTACCATTCCGAAAACGGGAATTTCCATCCCTTCCGCACGCAAAGCCTCCTTGGCTACCGATACATGTCCCATACCTCCGTCAACAAGGATCAGATCCGGTATTTGCGCAAAGGAACCGCTCTCATCCTCCTTTAGGTGACGGAGACGACGTCCCAGTGCTTCTCGCATGGATGCATAATCGTCGGTTCCATCGACGGACTGAATTTTAAAGCTTCGGTAGTCTCGCTTATCGGGTTTTCCATTGGTGAAAACCACCATACCCGCTGTTAAATTTTCTTTTCCGATATTTGAAATATCATACGCTTCAATCCGCTCCGGCAAGGTCTCCAGTCGCAAAAGCTCTGCCAATGAAAATAGAACGGTTTCGTCCTTTTTAGCCTGCAAACGAGTTTGCCGAACCTTTTCCTCGGCATTTCCAACCACGGTTTGACAAAGCTCCCGTGCCGTTCCCCGTTGAGGATGACGAAGGATCACCTTGTGCTTGGCTCGTTCTGATAAATAGGCTTCCAGATCCTGCTTGTCACCGTCCTCCAATTCGAAGGAAAGAACGATGGTAGGAGGAATATACTCCTGACGAATATAATAATCAACAAGAAATGCACTCAGTGTTTCACTCTCCGCAATCGCTTCTGCCCCTAAGGTAAAGTCCAGCTTATCGGTAACCGAGCCATCGCGCACCAGCATCAGGGAAATACACGCAAAGGCATCGTCAAGATACATGCCAAATACGTCCATATTGGTATCAGGAGACGCCACAACGCTTTGCTTTTGCGTCAAGCTACGAAGAGCTCTTATGGTATCACGCGCTCTTGCTGCCGCCTCAAATTGCTCCAAGTCGGCATATTCGCTCATTTTTTTCTCAAGCTCTGAAATTGCCTGTCCCGTATGTCCTCGCAAAATATCCGTGGCACAGCGAATCATTTCCCCGTATTCCGCTTCCGAAACACAGCCCGTACAAACTCCACAGCATTGCTTTAATTGATAATACAAGCAAGGACGCTCCTTACCAATATCTTTTGGGAAAGAACGCTTACAGCTGGGAATCCCCAAGGTTTTATATAGAATATTTAAGATCGAATGAACCGATGCCGTACCCGAAAAAGGACCAAAGTACTTCCCTTTGTCGGACAAACGGGATCTTGTTTCAATAATCCTTGGATAAGATCCGGATGTGATTTTAATGTAGGGATAGGATTTTGCATCCTTCAAGCGAATATTATACTTGGGACTATATTGCTTGATGAGTGTATTTTCAAGGGTTAGTGCTTCGATTTCAGTCTGGCACAAAATATAATCAAAATCATGAACGTGTGAAATCATTCGCGCAGTTTTTGCATTCTTTTGAGAGTTTTGAAAATACTGCGAAACACGGTTTTTCAGTTTTCTCGATTTTCCCACGTAAATCACCTGATTCCGTTTGTCACGCATGATATACACACCGGGAGATGCGGGCAAAGAATTGGCTTTCTTGAGAAGCGATTCTTCACCGGAATGATTGATTGACATGTTTCCTCTCCCCCTTTATAGTGATTACAATGAAAACAAAAGGGCTGTTTTACACAGCCCAAATGAATACTTATTCTACAAAACCGGTTTCGATCAATGCAACCAAACCGTCGACAGCGCGTGTTTCATCCTGACCGTCAGCAATAACGGTAACCGTCATACCCTTCGCAATGCCCATGGAAAGAACACCCAGCAAGCTTTTGGCGTTCACACGACGATCGTCCTTTTCGAGCCAAATCGAGCTCTTAAAGGTGTTCGCCTTTTGAATAAAGAAGGTAGCAGGTCTCGCATGCAAACCAATATTATTTGTAATTGTCACATCTTTTTGTACCATAAATCATGCTCCTAATTCTTAAATAGATGATTTGCACATGGGATAAAATCTGCCATGGGATCACTACTAATTATATATATTACATATATAGTATATCAAAAATAACAAGGAAAATCAATAGCGAACCATTGGTTATATTGAATAAACTTTTTGTGCAAAAAGCATATTTTTTCTTCATTTTACACACAAAAGTTAAGGTTTTATTTACTTTTCGGCTACGGGCTCAATATCCACAATGTTTAAGGTAAACGATACCGTCTCAGTACGAACCTGAATGCTCTGCCCGGGAGACATGGGGGTCAAGCCATCGATTAAAAAGCCTGCGTCTGCCGAATAATTTCCCGAGCAAATCATACGTCCCGTCGCGTCAATGCGGGATTCACTGTTCGGATATGGAATTTCCTCAATCGTTCCATCATCCATTGTAAAATACTTGTTCGCGGGAGCCACGCTCAGAACCACATCGGACATACCGTCGGAGGCAGTCGTCAAAACACCGATTGGATTCCCCGTTGCCGCATCGTAGACCACGTCTCCAACGTTAAAATACTTTTCCGTGGTGTATCGAATATCCTGAATAGAAAAGGATACGGTATAGTCCTGAATATCCTTGTTGGTATTCAACTTATCCAACAGATTAAACCGAAAATAAATGCCAAGAACCGCCGTGATGATCAGCAAAATGATCACCGCGTCAAGCACCTTAAATCTCGGTGTCTGCTTTGCAGCTTCTCGATTTTGATTCGTATTATTCTTCATAAATTCCTCTCAAATTCCAATCAAATTCAAATAGAACAAAGGGGGCTCACGAAGGATTCAAGCCGATGCAATATGCTTCGCATACATAATTGGGGAAACGAAGCGTCATTTTCTCACCGACCGCAATGCGGCAATGATTAACTGAATAGCCTTCTCCTTCAAGATAGTCTGCCGTGGCGTTGATCGTAACAACAACATTGTATCGGTCCGGATATTCCGCCAAAACACCCGTTGCCTTACCGTCCTCGTCTACTACACATTGCAGCTCCGTATATTTGGTGTGATAATCCACCGCCGTAACCGTTCCCAGCGAATTCTTTGACACCGAGTCAATCACCATCTGATTGTCTTTAATGTTCTGAAGAAACGCTTCATCTACGCCGAGAATTTCCACCGTATAGTGAATGTTCTGCGTTTGCTTCTTCACCGCCTTTTCCAAACGGGAAAACGGAGTAAAAATATAAAATACGGTTGCAATCACGAGAAGCGCCACGAGGATAATTAAGACGTCTAATAAATTAAATCGCTTCTCTTTTCGTTTTTTTAGACTCGGAGATTTTGCTCCGTTACCTGACGTACTCATCAATTCAATTTCCTTTCAAAAATGACTTGAAAAATTCAAGAAATTGCTTCAAACTCAAAGGTTGCGTGGGTTTCTTCCGTAGAATCCATAAAGTTGTGCCTCTTGGCTTCCGCGTCTTTGATGCGAACACACGAGCAAGACAATCCAATAATCACCCAGAAGAGGAAGAAAACTCTGGAATTATACCAAACGAAATCAAACAAGCCCATCACCAGCATGGCAAGGATTGAAAATACCGCTGCGCCTACCAATAGTCTTGTCGGATCGTTTTTGGTCTTTTTGATAAACTCCAAATTCATTTGTACAAATAAAAGGAGCATTGCAAAGAAGATTAAAAGGCCGCCTACGCCCATTCCGAGCAAAATCTGGAGGAATAAGCTATGGCTATGCTCGGCGGCTTCAATGCCAACATAAGCATACTGAGGATAGATCACTTGAAACGAGGTTTGACCGTATCCGATTCCACACCAAAGATAATCCTGAATGGCACGCAATGTTCCTCTCCACGTATAGATTCGATAGGTGGTGGAGGAATCCGCAATATTCACAATGCTTGTAAACCGTCTGATCACCGTATCGGGCAGAACCCTTGGGAGAAACGGTATTGTCAAGAGAAGCGCGAAAATTCCTTTAATTGTTCCTTTATAATAAAGCAACGAGAATAGGAAGAAGATCAAAAGCATGGCAATCCACGCGCCTCGTGTCCAGGTTAAAACGGTACAAATGACAAACAAGACGATCGAAAGCCAGCATAAAAATCTCTCGTTTCTTCGCTTACATTGAGTCAAAAGATATAAAGCAAACGGGAATACGATCACAAGATAGGTCGCCAATACGTTGGGATTTTCAAAAACAGAAACCGCTCTGCCCTGAATATCCGGGAAGTAGGTGCGATCGATCCAAGAATCTTCACTGACCCGATTGAAAATATACTGAAAAATTCCAATAACCGAAACGATTGTTCCTGAGGAAACCAAAGCAATAACGCAACGATGCAACCATTTTTCGGTACGGATCAAATTGACCGCGAGAAAATAGCCGCACATCAGTGCCGTCGCCAGAAGAACCTCTCGATATCCTGCCGAACCGCCTGCCGTGATCGTTCCTGAGAAAAACAACACCGCCATAAAGAGCAATACGGATAGATCCATCAGCTCCATTTTTAAAATTCGTTTACCACGCAGCAATTTGATACAATAGCTGATTGTTGTAATCAAAACCAAGCCGCAGAAGAAGAGCGACGGATATTCAAAAAATGAAAAGAAAGGTAAGAAAGCGATGGAAGAAAGAACACCGATCTCAGGAGACTGGAACACCAAAATCAATCCAAGCAAAAGTGCGATGAATAGCAAAACGGTCAACGGATGCATAAACACAGTCAAGATTCCCAAAAACATTCCAAAGACAACAAACAAATTGTTGTAAATTCGATTGTTTTGGATCGGACTCTCAAACGATTCCTCACGGAATCCAAAG
>JAZORA010000171.1:0-2094 GCA_045656365.1 Eubacteriales bacterium
TCCAGTTGCTGGTGGAGATTCTGGGATTCATAAAGGAGAGAATCTCGTCCGAGATGCTGTATCCCTCAAGGCAGATCTTGGCGGCAATCATTGTGGATGCCGAGGGGGACTTGTAGCTCGTGCCGATGGCGACGGGGGTGAACTGGACGCCACCCTTGCGGTCGAAGATCACGCCATAGATGCTGTTTGGATACTGTCTATGCGCCACGCGGTTGAGAACCACGTTGCCCACCGCGATCTGACCGTACAGGCTCTCGCCACCCGCTTCGGCGGAAATGATTCGGGAGAGCCAATAGAGATCGTCCGCGTTATAGTAGGACGAGCCGCTGACGAGGGTTTTTCCCGTCGAGCGAAGCTCCACGGTTCGCGTGTTGTGATTCCACGTAAGATCCATGCAAAACGCCTTGGCAAGGGGTCGAATGGGAACAAAAAGGCGGTTCCCGATATTCAGCACCCGCTCGGGCGTATAAAAATATCTGCCCGAGGCGACCAGATAATATCCTCCGTCGGTAACGGTCAGGGTAGTGTTGCCTTTTTTGACGGTTGCCGTGGCGGTCTTTGCGTTCCAGGTGATCGAGTCCGCGCCGGAAAGCTCCGCGAAGCTTCTCAAGGGGACGTATGTAACCGATCGAATGATGACGGCTTCTTCCTTGAGGATCTCCTTCCCGTCAAGGGTTACCCTTACCGGAACCGATCCGTCTGGGAAGTCGTACCCCATGCCCGCCGCCGCTGCGCCCGTCATCATAAAGCTTGCGCCGAGGACGAGGGCGACGAGAAGGACGCCCAGCCTTGAGATGGTCCTTTTCATTTTTGATTGTGTCAAACGTTTTACCTCCTGTTTCTTTTTTCGAGGGCAGAGGAGTGGGTTTCTGCCGTCGATGTTCCCATTATACAGGAGACCGTCACATAGGGCAAGGCACAATTTCAGGAAAGAGAGGGAGGGAGAGGGAGGCTTTCCAGCCGATAGAAGAGAATTTGGTGGATCACGGGGCAATGCCCAAGATCCGCCAAGAGAGGGAATCCAAATTTTAAGACGATTGGAACGATATCCCTCTTAATTTGTTGCTTGTGTGAAGAAATCCTTTGGCTTGACTTTTTGGGGCGATAGGGATATAATAGATACGATAGATTATAAAAAGAAGGAATCTTATGAAGAAATTACGATATCGAGTAAAGGGGATGAGCTGTGCCGCTTGCGTGGCGCACGTGGAGCGCGCCGCCGTCAAGGTCGTGGACGGAGCGGAGGTCAACGTCAGCCTATTGACGAATTCTCTGACGGTGACGGTCGAGGACGGTGTGGACGGCGGACGGCTGTTCGGCTCGCTGAAAAGGTCTCTGTCCTCCGCGGGCTACGGTCTTGAGGCGTGGGATACCCAAAGTACGGACGACGGAGAAAGACGGCGGTCTCTCGGCCGGTTGATCGCCTCGGGTGCTTTGACCCTTCTTCTTATGTACGTGGCAATGGGGAGCATGATCGGTCTGCCTCTTCCCGCGTTTCTGACACGGTACGGCGTGGTGTTTGGTCTGGTACAGATGGCACTGACCCTACCCGTCTTGATTTTGAATTTCAAATTTTTCCGAAGCGGCTTTTCCGCCCTCCTTCACGGAAGCCCCAATATGGATTCGCTGATCGCCATCGGTTCGGGCGCGTCCTTCCTTTACGGGGTCTTTTCGGTGGGAATGATGGGTTACGGACAGGCTTTGGGAGATCACGCGCTGATTCACCGCTATTTACACAGCTTGTATTTTGAGTCGGCGGCAATGATCCTGACCTTGGTTTCTCTCGGCAAGACGTTGGAGGGACGGGCAAAGGAAAACGCCGCGCGAGCCATCGGCAGTCTTGCTTCGATGATGCCCGAGGTGGCGTTTTTGGAGCGTGACGGTCAGGTGCAGGAGGTGACCCTTTCTCAGGTGGCGGTCGGTGACGTGTTGATCGTCCGCGAGGGCGAGACGATCCCCGTGGATGGTGTCGTCATCGACGGCGCGGGTTCGGTGGACGAATCGGCGCTCAGCGGAGAGAGCATTCCCGTCGAAAAAACGGCAGGCGACCGCGTCCACGCCGTTTGTGTCCTGCAGGGCGGATATTTGCGGATT
>JAZORA010000172.1:0-6256 GCA_045656365.1 Eubacteriales bacterium
TGTCGGGAGGTAAGACACAAGCAATGCAAAAGCACTTATGACAGACGATGGGTTCGTTATCATAAGTGCTTTTGCGTTGGTTTGGGCAATTCTTCCCCGGTAGGAATGAATTGACGCGTTTTCATGCACCGAAGGTGCAATTCATGAACGAAGTTCAATGCATGGTGCAAACCAATTCATGCCCGTCAGGGCAATTCATTATGGGCGCGTTCGCAATAATATACGCTAAACCTTCGTTATCGGACGCGCCCATTCCCACAAGTGCCTTTTTTCGTTCTTAAGGTCTCAATACCACCTGCGCCTCAAGGCAGGTCACGCCATCCTGATTGACGGTTCTGAAATAATAGGTGTCCTCTCCTCTTCCGAGAAGGACGGTGATCACGTCCCCGTACGCCGCCTCGTGCAAATACGACAAGGTCATGCCGCCCAGACGTTCGACCTCCTCAAGGGAAAGAAAGTCGCAGAGCATATCGGGATAGCGGGTATTGTTCATGTGCATATTGTAGTCCAGATCCGAATAAACGATCCGACGCTCGCCCACCGTCTCCAGGGGAAGCTCCGCGGGAAAACGGATCCGCACGGGAAGATCGAGAGAAAGCGGTGCTTCATCCTCAAAGCAGTATCCCGTCTCCTCCATTTTGTGAAGATTCTTCTCCACCGTGTCCACAAGCGCCCAGGTGGTATCTGCCTCGGCAACCACCTCGTCCCCCGAAAGAATCCGAAAGCTTCTGCCTGAGCTAAAGCCGCGAGAAGGGTTGGTCCAGGTCTCGACCGAGATCTCCTCAAAGGCGCCAAGGGGGCGGTGGATCGCCAGACGGATCTTGCTGAGAATAAAGGCAAGGTGCTTTTTGTCTCTCAGCTCGTCAAGGGGAAGCCCCGACGAGGAAACGTGGCGATTGGAGGTCTCCTGCATATAGACGAGAAGCTGAGACGGACGGACGTGTCGGGACGCGTCGGTGTCGTGCCAACGAGTTTCATAGCGCTCTGAATATTTCATGATCTTCTTCCTTCCAATCCCAAAATCTTAGCTTTATTGTATCAGGAAAATATGAAGAAATCAAGAATATTTCTCGGTGTTTTTGGAAATTACGCCAAGACCGTTCCTCCCGTTCCCTCCTCGGGATCGGTGGGGGCGGTGCTTGCCGCCGCTCCGCTTCGGTGCTCGCCCTCGGAGAAGGAGGGAGAGACGCTTCCCATCACGGTCGCCCGCAAGGAAGGATCCCCCAGTCCAAAGCTGACGGCAATGGCGCTGTTGACGGCGTTCATGGACGTGTCGTCCAGATGCCCCATCTTCTCCTTCAATCTCCGCTTATCCAGCGTACGTATCTGCTCCAACAGAACCACCGAATCCTTGGATAGCCCCGCCTTGTCCGCATAAATATCAATGTGGGTAGGAAGCCGTGTCTTGCCCATCCGCGAGGTGATGGCGGCGGCAATGACCGTGGGACTGTATCGGTTGCCCACGTCGTTTTGAATAATCAGAACGGGTCTGAGTCCGCCCTGCTCCGAGCCGACTACGGGGCTCAGATCTGCATAATAAATATCTCCGCGTTTTACGCTCATGGTGTTTCACTCTCCAAATTTTGTTTTCCGTACGAGGTTATTTTTCCCGTAAATCCCATCCTTTAAACAGCGCGGAGGGGATTTGAAAAAGGAAGATTTCTCCTCCCGATTTCCGAGGGAAAAATCGACCGATTTCGACGAAAAAGCGCTCCCTTAACAGTATAGAAGAAAACGCTCCCATGGGTGAGTGAATCGGGGAAAATAAAAAGGATGACACGTTTAGGTTTGGTTTGTGCATACAATACGACTACACACAAACCCGTAGGGGCGAACTGTGTTCGCCCACGGGCGTTCGCAGAACGCCCCTACGGAATTGTAAAGATTTTAAACGGTTCACTCCCTTTTTGGTAGGAGTCGTCGCCTTCGACGACACGTTTTCATATATTTTTGCAAATAAAAAGTGGCGGGAGGCAAGCTCCCGCCCTACAATGCTTGATTGGGTTCATTTCCGATCCAGAAGAGCGGCAATGTTGATCACCCGAAGTCCGTTTTTCTTGGCATAGCGCAACGTATAGGCGCTTCCGCCCGCGGCGGATACGCAATATCCCACGCAAAACTGACTTCCCTCCACCATCCTTCGGTTTCGCTCCAGCATACATCCCTTCGAATAGGCGTCGCGGATATACGTCACGCGGTCGGCAGACGCAAGGATATAGTCGTACGCCTCCCGATTGAACTCTGCCCAGCCCTCCGCCTGATCCCGACAGGGGAGGAAAAGCTCAAGACGAATTTCGGGATGCAGCTGGCGTTTCTCCAGCACCTTCAAGGCAACCACCGTATCGAAGCCGATCGCGCCCCCCGTGCGGAAAACCGTCACGTGATTTCGGATCAGAGTATCGAGGATCCGATCCATTTCATCCACCATGCGGCGCATGTGGGCTTCGCTGATCTTACGGTGTCCCGTAAAGCAACAGATCATATCCTTCAAGCCATCCATCTCCTCGTCTCCTTCCTCCTTATTTTACACACTTATTATACCCATTCTCCCTTTTTTTGTCAAGGGAGAACGTGCTCTCCCGTCGAAATTTTCTCAGGCTTTGGCAAAAAAACGAATATTCCCCTCCGCGCGCCGATACACTTGTGGTGAGGAAACGAAAATTTGTTGAATTTTGAGAACGGAGGAGCTTCCCATGATCCGCAAACGATTGAATCGATTGAATCGATTGAAAAAAACCACCGATCCTGCCCCAAAAAAGGGAGGACGCAGACGCAAGAAACAAAACGTATTGTTCTCCTTTTGCTTCGCTTTTCTGCTCCTGACCACCGCCTGTGCCGCAAAGCCCGAGGCAAGAGCACAGCTGAGCGCCCCTCTGTCCCCCGCCCTTTCGGTCTTGGCAGAGGATCACTCCATGGCAATGGCGGCGGTGCGAGGAAATCCCATCTCCTTTGACGAAAAAGACTTTTGCCGCGCCACCAATCTCCCGGAGATCTCCTCGATCACCATCACCTCCCTGCCCCCCATCACCGACGGCGAGCTGCGGGTAGGCAACACGGTTCTGACGGGTCAGGAGACCATCCGCGCGGAAAATCTTTCTCTTCTCAGCTATACCGCCGGCAGTGCCGATATTTCCACCTCCTCCTTCCGCTTCCGTGTCGGAGACTCTCCCGTGGAAATGACCTGCCGACTCTATCTTCTGGATCAGGTCAACGAAAGTCCGACCCTATCCACGGTTCCCGCCACCTCCCTGAACGTCAGCACTCACCAGAACGTGACCCTTTACGGCTCGCTCCCCTGCTACGATCCCGAGGGGGACGAAACCATCATTGAGATCGTATCCTATCCCAAGTCGGGGATCCTGACCCTGACCAACCGCGGAACGGGTGAGTATACCTACAAGCCTCGCGCAGGCGCATCGGGCAAGGATTCCTTTACCTATGTGGCACGGGACGTCTGGGGCAATTACAGCGCCGCCGCCACCGTCTCCCTGACCATCGTGAAGCCCACCACCTCGGTGGTCTATGCCGATCTTGCGGGCTCTCCCGCGGAAAACGCGGCACTCACCATGACCGAGGCAGGGATCATGGGCGGAACACAGGTAGGTACGAAAACCTATTTTGAACCCGACGGTCTTGTGAGCCGCGGAGATTTCGTGGTCATGGCGATGCGCGCCATGGGCATGACCGAGACCGCCCCTGTTTCCCGGACGCCCTTCGCCGACGATGGGGATATCCCCGATTCCATGAAGAGCGCCCTTGCCACCGCCTATGAGCTTGGCTATATCCGAGGCGAGAGCGGCGAGGGAGACACCCCCTCCTTTTATCCCAATCGAAGCCTGACCCGAGCCGAGGCGGCGGTGATCCTCGGGAGAATGCTGGACGCCGCCACCCCCACCGTCGCGCCCATCTTCACCGATTCGGATGAGATCCCCGCCTGGGCGGCGCCCTCCATCTATTCCCTTCCCGCCCTCGGTGTCATGCTTCCCGAGGACGGAGCCATCTCCCCCTCGTCCGAGCTGACGAGAGCCGAGGCGGCACAGATGCTCAGTGTTTTGATGGAAATCAAAAATAACTGAGTAACAAGACTCATTTTTATGAGATTATTTTGAAAAATTCTTGACTTTTCTTATATTTCCATGTTATAATCAAGCCAACCGAATAAGGTTGGTGGAGGTATGAAAATGTCGAGTATATTGGACATTCAAGCAGAAGGCTTTCTGAAGCATTTTTTAAACACCCAGATGGAGGGTCTGACCGGTCACATTGGTGAGGCGGGCTATCCCTTTGACTGCGTAGAATGGGGTAGTGAGGACAACTCCCCCGAAACCAAAAACGAGACCTGGTGGCGTTACGAGCAGGTCTCCTATTGGCTGGACGGTTATACCCGTTGCGCCATTCTTCTGCGCGACGAGGCGGCAATTGCCAACGCGAAGAGAATCATTTATAACGTCATCAACAACCCCGTCGGAACCTATCTCGGTCCCACGGCCATCATGGGCGAGGGCAAGGGCTGGAACCGTTGGCCCCACGTGGTTTTCTTCCGCGCTTGTATGGCAATGTACGACTACACGGGAGACGAGAAGATTCCCCGCGCCATTGAAGCCCACTACGTAAACGATATCGTGGACTACGGCAGAAACCGCGACGCGCTGAACGTGGAAATCCTCCTCTGGTGCTACGGCATCACGAAGAACGAAAAGCTCCGCGAGATGGCGGAGAATGCCTACGCAGCGTATCATGCGAACTGCGAGACCGACGCCTGCAACCGTGCCATCTTCTCCTCGAAGAAGCCCCACGTTCACGGCGTAACCTATAACGAGCTGAATAAGCTGGGCGCCATCCTTTACGCCCATACGGGAAAGAAGGAATACCTTGCGGCGGCAAAGCGCGCCTACGAGAAGGCGGAAAAGTTCTTCCTTCTGCCGGGCGGCTGTATCTGCAGCAACGAGTATACCCTCGGCAATAACTATTACAACAGCACCGAGACCTGCAACGTCAGTGATTTTACCTGGGCGCTTCATTACCTTCTGAAGGCTACCAAGGATCCTCATTACTCCGACCTGATCGAGCGTTGTATCTTCAACGCGGGTATGGGCTGTGTCACTGAGGATTTCCGCGCGCTTCAGTACTTTAGCTGTGCCAATCAGGTGATCTCGGATCATCAGTCCAACCACAACCAATACGCAAGAGGACGGAGCTGGATGCAGTACGCCCCCAACCCCGGAACCGAGTGCTGTCCCGGTAACGTGAACCGCTTTATGCCCAACTATCTTCTGAATATGTGGGCAAACGAGGGCGATCAGGTTTACTGCTATTTCTACGGTGCCAGCACCTACCGTCCCGTGGTGAACGGAAAAACCGTGGTCATCACCGAAACGACGGGCTACCCCGCCGAGGATTCGGTCCACTTTGAGATCAAGACCGAGACGCCCTTCCGTCTCATGTACCGCTTCCCCGAATTTATGAGTCAATGCCGCGTCATTCTCAACGGCAAGGAGCTCCGAGGAGCGGAAAAGGGACGCTTCAACGAGCTTCTCATTGAGGGAGATTCGGTAGTAGACATCTTCTTTGATGCCGAGGTCGTTCCCCACGTGGAAAAGGAACGGATCTACTTCACCCGTGGCGCGCTGACTTATTCTCTCGGCATGGTGGGTGACCGCCGCACCGAGATCGAGCCCGACCGCACCTTCCCCACGTACAGCATGTACGCCAACGAGGAATGGCGCTACGCCATCAAGAAGTGCGAGCCGAGCTACACGCCCTGCGAAGGCTTTGAGGAGTTCCGTCTCGGAACGCCCCTTCCCTCTCTGAAGGTGAAGGCGGTTCGGATCAAGAATTTCGACCTGAACGTCACCTACCGTTACATTACCACGCGGAATCCGGAAACCAAAACCTACAAGTGGATTGAGGGAAAGAAAATCTTCACCCCCCGTCTGATGCCTGCAAGCAAATTGAAGCTTGCTGAGGAGGTGGAGGAAATCACCCTTTACCCCTACGGCGCAGGAAAGCTCCGTATGACCGTCTTTAATCTGGTGGATTAACAAAAAGAAAAGCAGGTGATTGAAAAATCACCTGCTTTTTCAAAATCTGAAAAAATGATATGGCCAACGCAGAAACCAATTAGTCGGAAGTTGCTTTGCTTACTTTCTTTTCAAAATTTTGAAAAACTATATGGCAACGCAGAAACCAATTAGTTGGAAGTTTTCTTTGCATACTTTCTTTTTCAAAAGAAAGTATGGTGGTTACTTTCTTTTCA
>JAZORA010000173.1:0-5190 GCA_045656365.1 Eubacteriales bacterium
CCTCCTTACTTTATCTCAACAGCAACGGGCTTCTGTGCCGCGTGGTTGTGCTCAGCGCCTGCGAATACCTTGAGTCTGGTAAAGGACTTTGCGCCGATGGTGTTGTGGGGGAGCATGCCCTTAACAGCCAGCTCCATAGCCAGCTCGGGCTTGGTTGCCATCAGGGTCTTGTACTGAACTTCCTTCAGTCCGCCGATGTAACCGGAGTGACGACGATAGTACTTCTGCTCCAGCTTTCTGCCGGTCAGAACTGCCTTGTCGGCGTTAACGATAATAACGAACTCACCGCAATCTACGTGAGGGGTGAACTCGGGACGGTGCTTACCGCGAAGAATGGTTGCGGCTGCCGCTGCGACTCTACCCATGGGCTTGCCTGCAGCATCCAGAACGTACCACTTGCGCTCAACCGTTTCAGCTTTTGCCATAAAAGTTGACATTGCAAATTCCTCCAAAAATGTGTTGTAATTTAATCATGCTTGGATATTATATCACGCAAAATCTACCTTGTCAATAGTTTTTTTAAAAAAATTTCAAAAATTTAATTTAGATATTCAATACCTCGTTTTTTCTCGCAAAACGACCCATTTTCCTCCCAAATCCTAATTTTCAAAACAAAATATTTTTCTCCTCCAAAACGGGCATAAGCGAAAAAATCGGTGCATACATTGTACCAAAACAAAAAAACGGAGGTCAAAGAACATGAATCCAACCTATCAGCCCGAGGGATCTCTTCTCGCCACAGCCGAAAACCGCGCCTACCTCTCTTCCCTTTCGGGGCTTGAACGCGCCATGAGCGAGGGGCGAATCTTAGAATCTACCGTTCTGCTCTGTGACAGCGCTTTGCGTCTCCACGTGGATCTTTATGGCATTCGCGGAGTGATGGCACGGGAGGACACCATGCTTTGCCGTCGCGGCGAAGGGATCAAGGACATCGCCATCATCACCCGCGTGGGAAAGCCCGTCTGTTTTAAGGTCATTGGCTTTGAGGAGCAACGGGGAGAGACGGTGGCAATCTTGTCCCGTCGAGCGGCGCAAGAGGATTGCATGCGCAACTATCTCTCCGCTCTGACGGTGGGAGATATCGTTCCCGCAAGAGTCACCCATCTGGAAAGCTTCGGTGCATTCGTGGACGTGGGCTGTGGCATTCCCTCTCTATTATCGGTGGACAGCATCTCGGTCTCCCGTATCTCTCACCCCTCGGATCGCCTTTCGGTAGGAGATCGAGTCTACACCGTGATCAAAGCCATCGATCGGGAGCAGGATCGGATCTTCGTCAGCATGCGCGAGCTTCTCGGAACGTGGGAGGAAAACGCCGCGCTGTTTGAGGCGGGGCAAACGGTGGCAGGGATTGTCCGCAGCATCGAAAGCTACGGCGTTTTCATTGAACTCGCCCCCAATCTTGCCGGACTTGCCGAGCTTCGCGAGGGAAATACCGACCGAAGCATTGCCGTGGTGGGTGAGTATGCCGCGGTCTACATCAAAAGCATCATTCCCGATCGCATGAAGATCAAGCTAGTGCTCATTGACTCCTATAAGGGTACCATTCCGCCCCGACCGCCTCTTCGTTATTTTGTCAATTGCGAGCAAACCCATCATCTTTCCCATTGGCGATATTCTCCGCCCTCGGCAAAAAAGGTGATCGAAACCGTCTTTGATTCATAATCATCATAAAAGCCGCCGTCCTTCGGGACGGCTGCTTTTATTGTATGTTTTAAATTTTCACAAGCAATCATTTAAAAGCGATCGTCCGAAAGCCCTCGTAGGTTACGTAATACTTCGTCCCCTTGGTTTTTACGGCATACTGGATCGCGCCGTAATTCCCTTCGTCCCAGCTTGAAAGACGATCCTCCATCTCGGAGGCGGTGGCGTTGATCATGATCGCATCGGCATCCACCAGATCGTAAAACAACCGACTGGTTCCTCCCATGGCGTGATGGGGCGCCTGCACGTAATCGCTCTTCAGATACGAGCCGTAGGTGCTCTCAAGCCCAACGATGGAAGGATAACAGTCTCCCATCATCAAAAAGGTTTTCCCTTCAAAGGTTACCTTGGCAACCAGCGAATAATCGTTTCCGTCGCTCATGCGGTAATCGGGATACAGCCTTTCCTGCGTGTGCAAAAACTCAAACTTTGCCTCGCCAAGATACATCTCCTGTCCCACCTGAGGAATGAGGTGTACCGTTCCGTGAGCATGCTGGAAATAGGAAAGCGCAAGATTGATGCGGTCGCAGTCGTTTTTTTGCAGGGGTCTTTCAGGATGATCCAGCTGTGACACGAAATATTCCAGCTTGACCTCCTTCGAATACTTCTGGGCAAAGGACTCAAAATTTCCGTAATGATCCTCATGGAAATGGGTAATCATCCACGCGCGGATCACGATCTTTCCGTCCGATCGCCAATTGTTCGTTTTAAGATACTGATAAAGAACGTCCGCGCCGTAGCCCCAGCCACCGTCAATGATCACGTAGCTACCGTCCCGCATTCGGAAGACGAAGCCAGCGCCGTTTGCGGGTGTCATGGCGACGAGGGGTGTGGCAACGTTCGTTCCGTCGGTCACGGGAGACAGAGGGTACTCCGCGAAATCCTCAAGAGAGGAGCGAAGAACTCTTACCTCGTTTTTCGTTGCCGTATAATAGACGTGCACCATCGAAAGCTCACCCGTATAGGTGGCGTGATGATTCAGATCGATCTCGTTCTCCGCATACAGCGAAAAGCCTTCCGCAACCAGCTTTTTGCGATATGCGTCGTACTCGGCGCGTGTCGTTCCCGTTACGCGGGTGCGGTAGACCCCCTCGGTGAACAATCCGTCGTCCACCACCTTGCCGTTTGCGGTCTCATAAGAGGGGATCTCCGTACGCCAAGGCTTTGGCTTGACCTCGATCTTTTTCGTGGTCTCTTGCTCGGTTTCCCTTGCCGTGGTCGATGCCGACGGCTTTTTCGTTTCAGCCTCGTCCTGATCGGAAGAGCAGCCCATCACGGTGGCGGCGAGCAACAGCACCGATAGAAGAAGCGCGAGCATCCGTTTGAATTGTTTCATTCTAATTTCCTCAAGTTATCTTGATGGTTTGATATCCGTTGTCCGCCACGTAGTAGGTCGTGCGAAGCGTCTTGATGACGTACTGCAGCGCGCCGTAGTTTGAGGTGCTGGAGCTTACGAGACGATCTGCCAGAGCAGACGCGCTGGTATTGACGAAGATGACCGAAGCTCCTACCTTGTCGTAGAAGGCGTTACTGGTACCGCCCATTCCGTGGTGGGGCGCCTGCACGTAATCCGCCTTCAGATAATCGCTGTATACGCCAACCAGATCGCTGGATCCGGCTTGAGGATAGCAGTCACCCGTCATTAAGAAGGTCTTGTTCGCGAAAACTGCCTTAAAGACGAGAGAGTAGTCGTTGCCGTCGGTCAGGCGGTAATCGGGATACAGACGCTCCTGCGTATGCAGAAATTCCAACTTCATCTCGCCAAGATACATGACCTGTCCCACCTGGGGAACCAGATACTTGGTTTGCTGAGCAGCGTAGAATTTTTCATACGCCGTATAAATTCGCTGAGTACATTCCGGGTTGGAGAGAACATGGACCTCACCGCCGAGATTTGCCACGAAATATTCCAGCTTCACGTTGTTTACGTATTTGGAAGCGAAGGACTCAAAGTTGCCGTAGTGGTCCTCGTGGGGGTGGGTAATGATCCACGCGCGAATGAGGATCTTACCGTCCTTGCGCTTGTTGTTATTTCTCAGCCAATTATAAAGGGTATCCGTATCATAGCTCCAGCCGCCGTCAATGATGATGAAGCTTCCGTCCGACATAGTGAAGATAAAGCCCGCTCCGTTGTCACCCTGTTTAGCGCCGGAATAGTCCATTGACATGAGCGTAACCGAGGGATCTGCCACGCCCGCGTTGGCAGAATCCGAATAAGGCGCGGTGGGATATTCCATCAGCTCCTTTTGGTCGGTATACAGGATTCTCGCGGTGTTTCTGTTTGCCTGGAAATACGCGTGAATGATATTGTTTTTATTCACGTAGGTATAGTACGCGTTATTGCCAATGGTGTTGGAGCCGTACAGCGTATAGCCCTCATCCACCAGGCCCTGAATGTACTCGTTAAATTCGGTTCGGTTGGTGCCCGTCACGCGAACGCGATAAACGCCGTCTGCCGCGTTTCCCTCCATGTGGCGCGTGCCGTATCTCGTATCGTACACGCCAAACTCGGGAACGGTTCCCCGACACTCAATGCTTACCTTCTTTCCCGTCACCTTCTTGCCCTCCTCATTTAATACGTAAGGGGTCACATCAATCGTCAACGTCTCGTTGGCAGGAAGATTGTCGAGGGAAATGGCATACAGATAAACGTAACCCTCGCAAAGCTCTCCCGCCGTCTTGGTTACCTCTTCCTCTCCGCTTCCCCAGGACATGGACCGATATACAGATTGCTCGGTGGGAGTATACAGATTGGTAAACACCTTTCCATTCTTTACGTAGCTGACCTTTGCTATGTATCCGACACTCCGTCCGCTCATGTTCTTCAGGACGGAAACCAGACGAACGTCCATCTTGGTTCGATCCGCACTGAGTCTGAGCTGATGTCCGACGAACACGGGCGCTTCCACCTCTCCGAACACCTCTTCCGTTTCTCCTCCGGGATTTTCGGGATTGTCAGGGTTCTCGGGGTTGTCAGGGTTCTCGGGGTTGTCAGGATTTTCGGGATTGTCAGGATTTTCCGGGGGCTCAGACTGCCCGTCGGCAAGGAGAGAGACCTTCAGGTTATCAATGGTCACGCTATTGCCGTGCTGAATGTTCATAAACACGTTGTCATTGAGAAGCGTGGAGGCGTTTTGCTGATAGGCGGTCAGCTCGCCCTCGGTCAAGCCGCCAAGAATCTGATAGCTACCGTACGTGCCCGCTCCGTTATTGGCGGCGGCATCCCATTTGGCAACCGAAAGAACGGGACCGTCCTCGGGATCAAATACGCTTTTCATCTTATACACGGTGTTCTGATCTCCCGAAACCGCAACGCTTTCACCGTAAACCACCGTCCAATCGGCACTTGCGTTTCTGAAGCCCACACGGGACTTTGCTCCGTTATAAACGTAGGTCAGAAGACAGTTGACATCCGACTTTTCAAGCGCCGCCTTAGCATTGAAGCCAAACCATCTTGCGTCCACTTCTTGACCGCTCACCACCGTCCGC
>JAZORA010000174.1:0-3198 GCA_045656365.1 Eubacteriales bacterium
CCCCACCCACACCCCCTGTCACTTCGTGACATCCCCCTCGCACTCCCCCGAGGGGGATTATTGACAATTCGGGTGATGTGTATGGGGGGCGCTCTACTTCCGATTGCCCAATCTTCTGATAGCCCCTGCGCCGCCTCGCTCCCCCCGCGGGGGATTACTGATGACATTGGAAAGCGATCTATTCTACAATTCCATAAATCAACGGTCGAAAAATAATAGAATAACAGCTGTTAGAAGAAATTAGCAAAAAAAATGATTGAAAGCCCCCGCGGCCATGCCTCAGGGAGTGTTTCTTAAAAACAAGAAACAAACAAAATATTCTCTGAAAAGTTGCGACATGGATCTATTTATATGATATACTTAAATTAAATGGAGGGGAATTATGGAGAATATCACACAACGAATGAATTTGGTTATAGACTACATCGAAACCCATTTAACAAGTGAAATTGATCCAAAGGAGATAGAGAGGCTTGCTTGCTGCTCCTATTTTGACGTAGGAAGAATATTTTCATTGATTGCAGGTATCAATATTTCGGATTATATCAGAAAACGCAAATTGACTCTTGCGGGCACAGAATTGAAGCGTGATCATGCAAAAGTGATTGATGTAGCGCAGAAATACGGATATGATTCGCCTGTGTCTTTTGCCAGGGCGTTTCAAGCATTTCATGGATTCAATCCAAGTATTGCAAATAAGGAAGAAGCAATGCTGAATATTTTTCCGAGATTGCTTTATCAGATCAGCGTAAAAGGAGTTATAGATGCCATGAAAAAAGAAACGATTACAATCAACGGAAATGAATACGAAGCGAGCTGTTTCGGTGAGGCAGATATGTCATCCTGGTCTTTCGAATTCTGCAAGCGGAAGTATTGGCGTTTGGAAAATACAGGCGAGGACTTTCAAGATGCTGTTGGTTTGGATCAGGTTTTGCCATACAATAATTACCCACCAATCGATATTAAGGTAGGAGATGTCTTTGTTATAGATTACTATACGTTGGATGGGAATATTGAGCGAAAGTATTATCTGGCAGACGGAACTGTTTGGCAAGATATGGTTTGCACACGGGAAATTCTGATCGAATATAAAGAACGTATCAGAACAGATATTATCAACATTTGCGGAAAACAATATCGAGCCGACTATTTTGGCACTCAAGATATTTCAAGTTGGTCTACATATGCGACAAAGCGTGAGTTTTGGAGACTGGAAGACGTAAGCGGGGAGTTTGATGGTTGTCCGGTTCTGTGCGACGTCTTGCCATATAATAATTACCCTCATATAAAAATCGAAACAGGCCAGGTTTTCGTGATTGATTACCATACGAGGGTTGGTGCAATAGAAAGAAAATATTATATTGCGAATGGTACTGTGTGGCGCGACATGCCTTCAACGCAGCAAATACTCATAGAGCAAGCAGAGTCATGAAAGATGAAGGAGAGCGCCTGTATGGGAGAAATTTATAAGCAGTTTTTGGCATGTAAAAGCAAGGCAGTGGAGCATAAGAACAAAAAGATAGTCTCTTTTGAATATGAGGGAAAGGCATATTGCATTATCATGCCTAAAAGGCGGGCGAATCGAATGTCCATTATCCGTTGTTTGAACGGTATGATTGTTTGGGAGCAAATTCCTCTTTTGTATTTGTTACATAATGAACGCGGAGCGGGTGAAGTCATCGGCAGCTTTCCTGTCGCAGTTGATAAAAAGAAGGTAACGTTGTTTGTTATCAAAGGAAATCCGGGAAGCATTGTCGGATTGGACGAAGGGATATACTGTTCGGCAAAGAATTTTGATTCGGCATATATCAATGTCATGTCCGAGAGCAGATTCAAAGAATTATAATCGGTTGTGTCCTTGCTGGCATTGACTTCCCAAACTCTCCAGTCAGGATACTTCCACCCGAAAACGCGGGTGTTGCAACGCTTTTTCTTGTATGCTATACTATACTCGGAAGCAAGGCCGGGCTTACTAACTAAAGTGAGGTAGAAATATGAATCAAATCGGACAAAGAATCAAGCAGCTCAGGCGGCAGCAGGGCTTGACGCAGGAGAGGCTGGCGGATCATCTTGGCGTGACCGACAAGGCGGTTTCCAAGTGGGAGTGCGGGCTGACCGCGCCCGATCTTGCGCTGATCATGCCGCTTGCGAGAATCTTGCACGTGAGTGCGGACGAATTGCTTGGCGGTAAGAAGGAAGAATTCGACACCAAGCGGCTGGAGTACGACGAGCATTACGAGAACTATATGAAATACGACGTCAGGGAGAATTATCGGATCGCACGGCAGGCGGTCAAGGAGTATCCCAACGAGTACAAATATCTTGTGTTTTTGGCACATGCCGAAAGCTCTATGGCATATCTGCCGGAATGCAAGGAAGATCCCGAGGCAGAGCATTCCGTGGAAATGATGCAAAAAGCAATCAAGCACTACGAGCTTGTGATCGAGGAATGCGAGGTCGTTGCAATCAGAGAAGAAGCGATCTGGAATCTTATGATACTCTATAAGTCTATGGGGGATCACGACAAGGCTTTGGAATACGCAAACATGTTCCCGGAGAAAAGTCGCTTTACCAAAAATCACGCATTGGACGTATGCTTGCAGGGCGAGAAGCAGGTGCAGCACAAGAAATGGACTGTTCACAATAAACTGACAGATTTGTGCATCTCGTTTTCAAGGATTTACCATTTTGCCGAAAAGAAAGAGCCTTACGTGATCGCCGCCCTTGATGCGGAGGAGGCGATACTTAATGTGATGTTCCCGGACGGAAATTATCATGATTTTCATAAGAATCTGGTCTGCGCATATCAGATGCGTGCCGATTTTGAGCTGCAAGAGGGAAATCTTGATCAGGCGATGGACTATCTGCGCACCATGATGGAGCATGCAAGAAAGGTTCCGCAGGGCGAGAAGCATACGCTGGAAGGCGTATTTGAAGGAATTGAAGTGGTTTATCCCGTGGATTACCGTATGATGTACGTCTTCAGCGGTATGGATGACATCGAAAAGCCGATGCCCGAGCAACTCAAAAACAGACTGAGGCAGACAAGGTATATGCCGCTGCATGAGCGTGAGGACTTTCAAGCATTGTTGCAATCCTAAAAAATCACGAGGCAATCGCCTCCGGGTTTTTTTCCTATATTTATTTTGTCTGAGCCAGCCTCCAAGGGATTAGGGCGGGGGCGGTATAGGCGGGGCC
>JAZORA010000175.1:0-2820 GCA_045656365.1 Eubacteriales bacterium
CATAGGAGATCAGATCGACCTGAGACAGGATCTCGGTGATCTTTTCATCGGTTGCCTTCTTTCCCTGAAGCTCCAGAGCAAGACCAATGTTCGCACCGACCGAAAAATCGTCCAGCACGTTGTACTCCTGGAAGATAAAGCCGATAAAGGTGTTACGGTAGGCGTCAAAGTCCGATCCTGCGAAATCCTTGGAGGATTTTCCCTTGATAATAAATTCGCCGCTGTCGTAGCTGTCAAGTCCGCCCATGATGTTCAGAAGCGTAGACTTACCACTACCCGATTTTCCCAGAATAAAGACCATACCCGATTCGGGGAAGGAAATGCTCACGTTATCCAACGCGCGAACCTCTTCGCCTGTTTTGGAACGATATACCTTTGATAAATTGCGTATCTCAAGCATAGCGGTACCTCCTTTTTATTTTTTCTTGTTTTTATTATACAGGAAAAGGAAATTCATTGCAAGAAAAAATTTTCGCGCACAAAAAATTAAAAATTTTTTCATAAAATTTCGCCACAAAAAAGTATATTTTGATTTTTTGTCGTACATTATATTTTAGATGTGATCATTTTAGCGTGTTTGTCGTTTGGTTCGACAAAAGACGGGAACAGATCATAAAACCAAAAGAAAAACGGAAAAAGGGAAAGGAGGATGCACATGGCTGAGAAGAGTAGTATGAAGGATTTCTTTTTGGAACGGGAGCGGGAGACCTTATCGGTTTACGCTACGTTGACGTCTCAGACCAAGGGAAGAGAACGTCCCGAGGAGTCCTCGGAGGTTCGTACCGATTTTCAACGGGATCGCGACCGCATCCTTCACTCTCAATCCTTCCGTCGATTGATGAATAAGACGCAGGTCTTTTTGGCGCCTACGGGCGATCACTACCGTACGCGTATGACCCATACGCTGGAGGTTACCCAGATCGCGCGGATCATCGCGCGAGCCCTTCGCCTGAACGAGGATCTGACCGAGGCGGCGGCACTGGGACACGATATCGGACATACACCCTTCGGTCACGCAGGCGAATATGCCATGCAAAAATGCTTTGACCGTGAGTTTACCCACTACAAGCAAAGCATTCGCGTGGTGGAAAAGCTGGAAAATGACGGGGCGGGACTGAATCTGACGTGGGAGGTTCGTGACGGCATTGCCAATCATACGGGAAAGAACATGGCGTCTACCCTTGAGGGCGTGATCGTTAAATATGCCGATCGGATCGCGTACATCAATCATGATATCGACGACGCATGCCGTGCGGGAATTCTGTCGGTTCGGGATATTCCAAAGAGACTTCGCGATCTCTTGGGCGAGGGATACTCCGAGCGGATCAATACCATGGTCACCTCCATCATTCGGGAAAGCACGGGACGTCCTTACATTCGTATGGAGGAGGAGATTCAGGAAGCAACGGATGAATTGCGATCCTTCTTATTCGAGAATGTCTATCGGAATCCCATTGCCAAGTCCGAGGAGGTCAAGGCACAGGAAATGCTCGTTCGACTGTACGAATATTTTGTTCGACATCCCGAGCGCATGCCCGAGCTCTATCGCAGAAACTGTGAAGAGGAGTCGGTGGAGCGCTGTGCTTGTGACTTCGTTTCGGGCATGACCGACCGTTACGCCATCGAGGTATATTCCGACCTCTATATCCCCAAGGTATGGAAGGGAGGACGCTTATGATATCAAGACAGATCATTGACGAGATCGTTTTTCGGAACGAGATCGAGCAGGTCATCGGCAATTACGTGACCCTGAAGCGGGCAGGCTCCAACCTGAGTGGACTTTGTCCCTTTCATAACGAGAAAACGCCGTCCTTTACCGTCTTTCCCGCCACCAAAAGCTTTTATTGCTTCGGTTGCGGCGCGGGTGGCGACGTGATCAGCTTTATTATGCGCGAGGAAAATCTCGACTACGTGGGGGCACTGGAATTTCTTGCCGCCCGCGCGGGGATCACGATTCCACAGGAGACCGAGGTGGCAGAGCGGGAGACGATTCCGCGCAAGAGAATTTACGAAATGAATCTGGCGGCGGCGCGCTTCTTCCGTGATTGTCTGACAGACGAGCGATACGGGAAGGAGGGCCTTCGCTATCTGACCGAAAACCGAGGGCTCAGCACGGCGACCATTCGTCGCTTCGGTCTTGGATTTGCCCCCAATCATTGGTGGCTCCTGACCGATACCCTTCGTAAGCAGGGCTTTACCGAGGAAGAGATGGTGGCGGGCTTCTTGTGTAAAAAAAGCGAGAAGAACGGACGCCTTTTTGACCTCTTCCGCAACCGGGTCATTTTCCCGGTTATCGATACCACGGGCAACGTGGTCGCCTTTGGCGGTCGCGTTATGGACGACTCCAAGCCCAAATATTTGAATAGCTCCGACACCCCCGCCTTTAAGAAAAGCCGACATCTCTTTGCGCTGAATTTCGCGAGAAAGCAGGCAGAGGAGAGAATGATCCTTTGCGAGGGATATATGGACGTGATCGCCCTGCACGCCGCAGGCTTTGAAAATGCTGTGGCGACCCTGGGAACGGCAATCACCTCCGAGCAGGCTCGGGTTTTTGCCAAATACACCAAGCAGGTGGTTATCTGCTACGACTCGGATACGGCGGGACAGACCGCCGCCAATAAGGCAATGCGCCTGTTGGAGGGCGTGGGAATCGATGTGCGTGTGCTGACTCTCGAGGGCGCAAAGGATCCTGACGAGTACATCAAAAAGTACGGTGCGGATGCCTTCCGTCGGGTGCTTGACGGAAGCATGAGCGGCTTTGATTTCCGTCTCAAAAACATTTTGTCTCAATATAACCTCACCATTCCCGACGAGAAGATC
>JAZORA010000176.1:0-3395 GCA_045656365.1 Eubacteriales bacterium
TGGCCAAGGTGTTTGAATATACGCCCTTGCAGGTCAAGCAGGCGGTGGTTGGATACGGACGGGCGGAAAAGAAGCAGGTCATTACGATGGTCACCATGTTTTTGGGACTTCCCAACCCGCCAAAGCCCGACGATACGGCAGACGCCTTGGCGATCGCCGTTTGTCATGCCCATTCGGGAACCTCCCGTCTGGCAAATTATTATAACAAAAAGTGAGGAATAACCATGTGGGTTGCAGATCAATGGAAGGATTATGAATTGCTCGACGCATCGGACGGTGAACGTCTGGAGCGTTGGGGAGAATACATACTAAGACGTCCCGATCCCCAAATCATCTGGAAGTCGGCGAAGAAGGAACGGTCTTGGAATATGGCGGATGCCGTATATCGTCGTTCCTCCAAGGGCGGCGGCGGTTGGACGAAGAACGAGCTGCCCGCTGAGTGGCAGATCGGCTACGGTCGATTGCGCTTTGTTCTTAAGCCCATGGGCTTTAAGCATACGGGTCTTTTCCCCGAGCAGGCGGCAAACTGGGATTGGTTTTCCCGTCTGATCTCGGAGGCGGGCAGACCCATCAAGGTTTTGAATCTGTTTGCCTACACGGGTGGCGCAACGGTTGCCGCGGCTGCCGCAGGTGCGGCTGTCGTGCACGTGGGCGCGGCAAAGGGAATGGTGGCACAGGCAAAGGAGAATGCGGCGCTTTCAGGACTCGCGGACGCGCCGATCCGATACATTGTGGACGACTGTAAAAAGTTCGTGGAGCGTGAGCTTCGCCGTGGCAATCAATACGATGCCATCATTATGGACCCGCCCTCTTACGGAAGAGGACCCTCGGGGGAGATCTGGAAGATCGAGGACAGCGTGGACGAGCTTGTAACCCTTTGTGCAAAGCTTTTGTCGGACGAGCCCCTCTTCTTCCTGATCAATTCCTATACCACGGGACTTTCTCCTATGGCGATGCAGTATATTCTCGGACTGAAGGTTGCTTCAAGATACGGCGGAAAAATGGAGGCAGGTGAGCTTGGCTTACGCGCGACCGCCAGCGGTCTGTGTATTCCTTGCGGCGCCAGTGCCAGATGGTACGCGAAAAAATAAGCTGTCAAAGCGGAACTTTTGAAAAATTTGATAAGAGGATTTTATGGATCAAGTAAAAAAAATACCTTTGATCAAAACTGAACATTTATCTTACAGGTATGATGGTGATGACGGAAAAGGCTCTCCCGTTTTGCACGATCTTTCCATGGAGATCGCAGAGGGAGAATTTGTAGCCGTTCTCGGTCACAACGGATCGGGAAAATCCACCCTTGCAAAGCTCATGAACATGATCTTAACCCCCACCGAGGGAAAGATTTACGTTCGCGGCAAGGATATTACCGATGAGGGCATGACTGAGGAAGAAATCCTTGCACTGAGAAAGACCATTGGTATGGTATTTCAAAACCCAGACAATCAGTTGGTGGCAACCATCGTTGAGGATGACGTCGCCTTCGGTCCCGAAAACCTCGGAATTCCTTCCGCCGAGATTCGTAAACGTGTGGATCTGGCGCTCTCCGACGTTGGTATGATGGAATATGCCAAGCATGAGCCCCACCGTCTTTCAGGCGGACAGAAGCAGAGAATTGCCATCGCGGGAATCATGGCAATGCTTCCCGACTGTATTATTTTTGACGAATCAACGGCAATGCTTGATCCCGTAGGACGTAAAGAGGTGATGGATGCCATCATTCGCCTGAATCGGGAAAAGGGAATTACCGTTGTCATGATCACCCACTATATGGAGGAGGCGGCACGTGCCGACCGCATCGTGGTTTTGAACGACGGTCACGTGATCCTTGACGGAACGCCCGCACGCGTTTTTGAGGAAGAGAAGCTTTTGCGCGCGTGCGGTTTGAATGTACCTCAATGCACCGAGCTGGTCCATCGCTTACGTGAGATGGGCTTTTCGCTTGAGGGCGATTGCGTTCATCCCGACGAATGTGCCGACCTGATTTTAGCGGCGTTAAAACAGACGAAATAAGGAATGAGATATGTCGGAAATTAAACTGGAAAATCTTACGTATTACCACGGAAAAGATACCCCGTATCAAAGCAAAGCGTTGGATCACGTGAATCTGACCGTTCCCAAGGGGATGATCACGGGACTGATCGGGCATACGGGATCGGGTAAATCCACGCTCGTTCAAATGCTGAACGGCATTTTGCGACCCGACGAGGGACGTGTGCTGCTGGACGGTGTAGATATTTGGGAAAAGCCCAAGCAGATTCGAAGCGTTCGGTTTCGGGTGGGACTTGTGATGCAGTATCCCGAGTATCAATTGTTTGAGGAAAGCGTGAGGAAGGATATTGCCTTTGGTCCTCGAAATATGGGACTGTCCGAGGAGGAAATTGCCCTTCGCGTAAAAGAGGCGGCGCGTTTTGCGGAAATTGAAGACGAGCTGCTTGATAAATCCCCCTTCGATCTGTCGGGCGGACAAAAAAGGAGAGTCGCTATTGCGGGGATTATCGCCATGCGCCCCGAGGTTCTGGTTTTGGACGAGCCTGCGGCAGGACTTGATCCTCGCGGCAGAGAAGCAATCTTTTCGAACATTCGGGAGTACCACGAAAAAAGCGGAAGTACGGTGATCATCGTCAGTCACAGTATGGAGGATATGGCGCGTTATTGCGACAATCTGATCGTGATGAACGAGGGACGCGTGGTGTTGCAGGGCGACCGTGACTACGTTTTCTCTCGGTCGGATCGCTTGTCCGAGATCGGCTTGGATATTCCCGAGGTCACCAAGCTGATGCTTCAGCTAAAGGCAGGCGGCGTGGATGTGGACGGTGGTATTTATACCGTTGAGCAGGCATTGGATCGATTGACAAAAATACTAAATAAGTGATTGGTTGACAAGAAATTATGAAAAGTATCGCGCTCGGGCAATATTACCCGTCGGATTCGGTGTTACACCGATTGGATCCGAGAATCAAGGTGATTCTTACGATCCTTTATATCGTGTGTTCCTTTCTTTGTAAAAATATATTAAGCTTTGCTTTGCTGCTTCTGTCCTCGGTTCTTCTGGTGGCGATCGGTCGGATTCCCCTGAAGATCGTTATTCGAGGACTGAAGCCTGTATTGATCATTTTGATCTTTACTGCATTTTTGAATATTTTCTGGACGAAGGGAGAGAATCTTCTCTTCGGCTGGCGCTTGATTCAGATTTATGCCGAGGGACTTTATGCGGCGGCATTTATCATCGTTCGTATTGCGGCGTTGATTATCGGCACCAGTATGTTTCTGACTTATACCACAACTCCCATTGCGCTGACCGATGCGCTGGAGGATCTTCTTTCTCCCTTGAAGAAGCTTCGTGTTCCTGTTCATGAATTTGCCATGATGATGACCATTGCGCTTCGGTTTAT
>JAZORA010000177.1:0-4320 GCA_045656365.1 Eubacteriales bacterium
CGTTATTTATGCCTTAGGATTTTCCTCTGCAAACTTCTTCATGAAAGCAACCAATGCTTCAACACCCTCATAGGGCATAGCGTTGTAGATAGATGCTCTCATTCCGCCGACAGAGCGGTGTCCCTTAAGGTTCTTAAGACCTGCCTTTGCCGCCTCGGAAGCGAACTTCTTGTCAAGGTCTGCATTGCCCGTTACAAAGGTTACGTTCATCATGGAACGGCTGTCTGCCTTTACGGGAGCGAGGTAATAATCCTGATTGTCAAGATAATCATAAAGAACCGCCGCCTTCTTGACGTTCTTTTCCTTCATTACGTCAAGACCGCCCATACCGAGAATCCATTCATAAACCAGCTTCGCCATATAAATGGTATAGCAAGGAGGCGTGTTATACATAGAACCATTCTCTGCCATGGTCTTCCATTCCAGCATGGTGGGCATCTTAGGATCTGCGTACTCCAGAAGATCCTCGCGAACGATTACCAAGGTCAGACCTGCGGGAGCCATGTTTTTCTGCGCACCTGCGTAGATCACACCGAACTTCGTTACGTCAACGGGCTCAGATATAATGCAAGAGGACATATCGGCAACCAGAGGAATATCACCGGTCTCGGGAATATAACCGTACTTCGTGCCATAAATGGTATTGTTAAAACAAACGTGAACGTAGGATGCATCGGGACGAATCATATCCTTCGTAACCACGGGAACGTGATCGAAATTATCTTCCTTCGTCGTAGCGATACACTTTACGTCATAGCCCATCTTCTGCGCTTCCTTGAACGCCTTACCGGAGAACTGACCCGAAACTACGTAATCAGCCTTACCGGTTCTGCCGATCAGATTCAGGGGAACTGCCGCGAACTGGGTGGAAGCACCGCCCTGCAGGAAGAGCACCTTATAGTTGTCAGGAATATTCATCAGCTTGCGAAGCATTGCTTCCGCTTCGTTGATAATTGCCTCATAATCCGGAGATCGATGGGACATCTCCATAACTGACATTCCCGATTCGCCATAACAAACCAGCTCGGATGCTGCTTTTTCAAGGACTTCCAAGGGAAGCATGGACGGACCCGCCGAAAAATTGTAAACTCTGTTCATCGTGAACCTCCAAATAATGAAACTCGCAGTTGTAATACAACTGTTTTAATAAAATATATTATATTCTCTTTTTGAAAAATCGTCAAGAGTTATCCGAACAAAAGCCGTTATTTTTCAACAATTTCTACATTTTGCCACATATTTCGGCGGTTTTTGTTTGGATATTATGCAATATGTCATTCTTTTAACAATCAATCCTTAACTAAAATCAACTGCTCTGCATAAGGCAAGGATCGAATCCAATCACAAAGGGTATGCCACTCGGCAAGCTTGTGGCTTTTACGAGCATAATAGATACTGATCAGATTTTCGTAATTTAAGCTGACGGTTCTCATCTGATTGTAGCTGGAAGGAAGTAACTGGATTATATTGTGCCAAGGCTGACGATCTTCTTTATTCTCGCAAAATCTTTGACGTTCGCTCTCAAGATACACAATTAAGGAATCCAGCGCCGCCAAGGCGTTTTCGTCCAAGCGGTCGCAAGAAAAGTCTTCTCGCTCAAAGGGCTTGGTGTGTATTTTATGCATGGTACTACAGGAGTTGGCAACCGTACCAACCTTATAGGTATCAAATTCCTTCCACCAATAAAGAGGCGCGGTAATGTCAACCGATACAAAAATCTGACGAAGGAATTTACGGTGATCGCTTCCCGCCCGTGCCAATCTGCGCGCCAGATCCAGATCGTTTTCTCCCATCAAAAAGTTGCCGACCTCGTCATAGGAGCTATCCATCCTTGCCCAACTATTCATGGGATTTCGCGCGCCGCGGATAGCATTTTCAAAATTCATAACGCTTGTGCGTTCAATTTTAATCATACTCGATCTTCCTCCAAATCACAATCTAAAACCGCTCTTGCTTCCACAACACTCCGAACATAGGTCGCTACCTTCACGTGATCGGGGTGAACGGCATAGGTTTTTAGGTCAGCCGCTGTATCAAACTCGGTTAAAAGCATCAGATCCATCGATGTGTCCGCTCCGGTCATATCAAAGCCGACCTCCATTCTCTTGATCTGGGGAATCAAGGGCAACAATCCATAAAGCTGTTCCCTGACTATCTCCATATTTTCTCGCTTCGACTTCCCCTCCGCCGAATCCTTAAATTTCCACATTACTACGTGTCTGATCATGGTTTTTACACCTCCCGACAAACATTTCTTGAATTATTTATATGATATCACAGAAAATACAAAAAGTCAATTGACTTTTTCATGATTTTATGATATCATTTTATTTATTGAAGAATTATACATTTCATCGGAGGTATTGATCCATGTTCAACGATCAGTTGATTTCCTATTCCGGCGTTCAGCCCAGCGGAAATCTGACCATAGGAAATTATCTTGGAGCCATTCGCAACTTTTCTTTGTATTCGGAAAAATATAAATGCTTTTATTGCGTGGTGGACGAGCACGCGATCACGGTACGGCAGAACCCTGCCGAGCTTCGCCGTCGCACCTACGAAACCCTCGCCCTTTATATGGCTTGCGGTCTCGACCCCGAAAAGAACACGCTCTACGTTCAGTCGCACGTTCCGGCGCACGCTGAGCTTTCGTGGATTCTCAACTGCTTTACAATGTTCGGTGAGCTTGGCCGTATGACTCAGTTCAAGGACAAGA
This sequence comes from Eubacteriales bacterium, assembly GCA_045656365.1. Taxonomy (GTDB): domain Bacteria; phylum Bacillota; class Clostridia; order Oscillospirales; family CAG-272; genus HGM12713. The sequence continues at coordinate 2,717 of JAZORA010000177.1, forward strand.
GCGCGCGCCACGCCGACAACATCAACGCAGGTCTTTTCACATATCCCGTGCTCATGGCGGCAGATATACTTCTCTATCAGACCGATGTCGTTCCCGTTGGAATCGACCAGAAGCAACACGTAGAGCTTTGCCGAGACATTGCCGAGCGCTTCAATCAGCTCTTCCCCGGCACCTTTACCGTTCCCGAGCCGATCATCTCTAAATCGGGCAAAAAGATTATGTCACTTGCTGATCCCACCAAAAAAATGTCTAAGTCCGACGAAAACGTAAATTCCGTCGTATACATCTTGGACGATCGCGATACCATCATTCGCAAGTTCAAGCGTGCCGTCACCGATTCGGACACATGCGTGCGCTTTGCAGAGGGTAAGGACGGAATCAACAATCTGATGACGATTTATTCCTGCTTTACCGATAAAACGTTTGAGGAAATCGAGCGAGAGTTTGAGGGACGCGGTTACGGTGATTTCAAGCTTGCTGTTGGTGAAGTTTGTGCGGATGCGTTAGCCCCCGTTCAAGAACGATTCCGTCAGCTTCTGAGTGACAAGGCAGCGCTTGAAGCACAAATGAAGAAAGGCGCAGAAGAAGCATCTTATTACGCACGCCGCACATTGGGTAAAGTACAAAAGAAGCTCGGATTTGTAAAAATTTAACTGCTTTTCCGATATTTCAAGGCTTTTTGCTTGACTTTCACGTCAAAATATTATATAATATTCTTATGTATGTGATTCTAACACAGAAAAAACTTATATGAAAGGTCAGGTCTATTTCATGGAACAGGCAAAACTTAACCAGTTGAAGCAAACCGCCGCCAAAATCCGTCTGGATATTCTGGAAGAGGTTCACGCGGCAAAATCGGGACATCCCGGCGGTTCTCTTTCGATCGCCGAGATCATCACCTACTTATATTTCGAGGAAATGAACGTGGATCCCAAGAATCCTCAGTGGGCTGACAGAGACCGCTTGGTTCTTTCCAAGGGACATACCGCTCCCGCCCTGTACGCCGCATTGGCAGAAAAGGGATATTTCTCCACCGAGGAGCTGAAGAATCTCCGCCAGGTAGACTCTTTCCTGCAGGGACATCCCGATATGAAGGGTACGCCCGGTGTTGACATGAGCACGGGTTCTCTTGGACTCGGTATTTCCGCCGCTTGTGGTATGGCTCTTGCGGCAAAGCTTGATAACCGTGACTATCGCACCTATACGATCCTTGGTGACGGCGAGAGCGAAGAGGGTCAGGTTTGGGAGGCATGCATGTTTGCCGCTCACTATAAGCTTGACAATCTTTGCGCAATTTTTGACTGGAACGGACTTCAGATCGACGGTCCCGTTGCCGAGATCATGAACCCCACTCCCTTTGACAAGAAGCTGGAGGCATTTGGCTTCCACGTAATTTCGATCGACGGTCATGATTTTGATCAGATCGCAAACGCATTGGCTGAGGCTAAGACCGTTAAGGGTAAGCCTACCGCTATCGTAGCGAAGACCGTCAAGGGCAAAGGCGTTTCCTTTATGGAAAATCAGGTTGGCTGGCACGGTTCTGCCCCCAACGACGAGCAGTATGAGATCGCCGTAGCCGAAATCAAGGCAACGATGTAAGGAGG
>JAZORA010000178.1:0-9802 GCA_045656365.1 Eubacteriales bacterium
CCCTCGGTGATCGAGAGCATACGGCGGTTCAAGCCGTGGCGGGTCAGCTGCTTGGGAATCAGATGATTCTTGGCAATGGAGATCTTTTCGTTTTTCGTATAGGTCTGAAGCTCGATCACCTCCATACGGTCAAGCAGGGGACGGGGAACGGTGTCAAGCGTGTTTGCCGTGGCAATAAAAAGACAGTCCGAGAGGTCAAAGGGAAGCTCCACAAAGTGGTCGCGAAACGCCTTGTTCTGCTCGGAATCCAGCACCTCCAGAAGGGCGGAGGCGGGATCTCCGTGGGCGTCTCGGGTCAGCTTGTCGATCTCGTCCAGAAGGATCAGCGGATTGCGGACCTTTGCTTGAACGAGGGCGTTGATGATTCGTCCTGGCATAGCGCCGATGTAGGTCTTTCTGTGTCCGCGGATGTCTGCCTCGTCCCGTACGCCGCCCAAGGACACGCGCACGTAATTTCGCTTCATGGCACGGGCGATGGAGGCGCCCACCGAGGTTTTACCCACACCGGGAGGTCCTACAAGACAAAGAATCTGGTTGCCGAGATTGGGGTTGAGCTGCTTGACGGAAAGGTATTCGAGGATTCGCTCCTTGACCTTCATCAGACCGTCGTGATCGGCATCAAGGATCCGTTTTGCCGCCTTGATATCCACCCGATCGCGGGACTTTTGGCTCCACGGAATCTCAAGACAGGTATCAAGATAGGAGCGGATCACGGTTGCCTCGGAGGAGCCGAAGGGAGTCTTTGCCATTCGTTCGTTTTCCTTCAGAAGCTTTTCACGGACCTCCTCGGGGAGATCTGCCGCCATGATGCGATCGTGATATTCATCGTTCTCCGTGCCCTCGCCCAGCTCGTCCTGAATGACGCGGACCTGTTCGCGGAGATAATATTCCTTTTGGTTCTGATTCAGTCCGGCGCGAACTCTCTTGTGAATATCCAGCTCGCACTCCAGAAGATTTGCCTCCTCCTTGAGAAGGGCGATCAAAAGCTCAATGCGCTTGACGGGGTCAAAGCACTCGAGGATGGCTTGCTTGTCCGGGTATTTGACCAGAATGTTCGATGCGATAAAGTCTGCCAGAAGAGCGGGATTTTTGATGGATCTTGCCGCCATCATCACGTCGTCGCTGAAGGAGGGCAGAAATTCGATCAGATGCTCGGTTTCGGAGAGCATGGCGCGGCAATATGCCTCGGTGCGGATCGAATCCTCGTCGGTCATGGTCAGGGTCTTGCAGATCACGTCGGCGCTGATGTAGTCGGCAAAGCTGCGAAAATCCAGCACGGTGGCGCGGGAATATCCCTCGGTGATGATCCGCATGCTTCCCTCAGGGGTCTTGACCGATTGCTTGATGCGGGAGACCGTACCCACGCGGAAGAGGGCGGAGGGGGTCAGGGCTTCCTCGTCCAAGGTCTTTTCGGTGCAGATCAGGACCATGGAGTCGGTTTCAAACGCCGCCTCGGCGGCGCGGATGCAAGCGTCGTCGGTCAGCTCGAAGCTCAGGGTCACGCCGGGAAAGGCGACCGTGCCTCGCAGGGAGACGACGGGTAGGGAAAGCTGTTCGATTTTTTCAACGTATTTGGGCATTGTATGTAATCCTTTCGGGAAAAAACTAATGGTTTTTCGATCGATATGTGAGCACACCGATTCAATTTTATATTATAGCATAATACGATTGAAATTTCTACTGTTTTTGAAATTATTTTAAACTTTATTCATTATTTAATAAAATCCTCTCGCCGAGGGCGAGAGGATAATAAAAAAGCACAACCGTGAATTCTTTCGCGAGTTTGATATCATAAGATTGATATTCCGCAAAAAAATAAGACCGTTGTGCGTGATGCTGTGGTGTTGGTGCCGCCGACAGCATGATTATTATACCGCAAAGCTCCCGAAAAGTAAATATCCAAAATAGACGATTTTTTGTCGAATTTTTCGTGCAAAACGATACGGAAACGATAAAAAAACGGGAAAGAAAGCTCGGCACATCAAGGACTTACAATGGTTTCTTGCGGTATGTCGCAGTCCATGTCGTAGACGTCAAGGATCGAAAAAATCCGACAAAAAATTTTTTTGAGAAATTTAAGGAAAACCCTTGACAGAGGGTGCGGAATATGGTACAATACATGAGCAAATGAAGTAGAACGCTCTCCGTTCTCACCGTGCCGCAAGGCGAGCACGGTCGATATTTTCTCTTCCAAGACGTGTGCGCTTGGGGATTTTGTGTCGTGCGGGGAAGCTCTCTTCGCATGATTTTTTTTGCTTTTAGCAAAATTGGAGGTGTATTCAGTATTAGCGCAAAGGAATTGTTGATCAATGAAGAGATCAAGGCGAAAGAGGTCAGAGTGGTCGGGGAGGATGGAAATCCCATTGGCATTATGAGCCCCGAGGCTGCTCTTAAGATCGCTTACGAGCAGGGCTACGATCTGGTTTTGATGGCTCCGCAGGCACAGCCGCCCGTATGCCGCATTATGGACTACGGCAAGTATCGCTTCGAGCGAGACAAGAAGGAAAAGGAAGCCAAGAAGAAGCAGCAGGTCGTTGAGCTGAAGGAAATTCAGCTGTCCTGTCGAATCGATACTCACGATTTTGAAACCAAGGCGAGACACGCGGTGAAGTTCCTCAGCTCGGGTAACAAGGTCAGAGTGGTGATGCGCTTCCGCGGACGTGAGATGAGTCACGTAGCGCTTGGTCAGGAGATCATGCAGAAATTTCAGGATGCCTGCTCTGAGGTGGGCAGTGTGGATAAGGCGCCGGTCATGGACGGAAGAATCATGAGCATGGTGGTCTCTCCCCTGAAGCTGAAGTAAAAACCAAAACCGTTCATACGAGGAGTCAGCTCCGATATGATAAAGGAAAACGCACGTGCGTTTTCATCCCAATGAATCCGAAACCAATTTGAAAAAACGAAATAGAAAAAAGGAGATTATGAAAATGGGAAAAATCAAGACACATAAAGCATCGGCCAAGAGATTTTCTGTTACCGCATCCGGTAAGGTAAAAATGGGTCATTGCCATCACAGACACAACACGGGTCTGAAGACCGCAAAGAGAAAGAGACACCTGCGTAGCAGCGCAATTCTCAGCGAGTCTATGACCGCAAACATCAGAACCCTGATCCAGAAGTAATCGAGAAAGAAAGAGGAGGTAAGAGAAAATGGCAAGAGTTAAGGGCGCAATGATGACGCGCAAGAGAAGAAATAAAGTATTGAAGGCAGCAAAGGGCTACTGGGGCGCAAAGTCCAAGCACTTTAAGATGGCTAAGCAAGCTGTTCTCAAGAGCGGAAACTACGCTTTTGCGGGCAGAAAGATGAAGAAGAGAGATTTCCGCAGACTGTGGATCGCTCGTATCTCCGCACAGGCAAAGGTAAACGGAATGAACTATTCCACCTTTATGCACGGCTTGAAGCTGGCCGGCATCGACCTGAACCGCAAGATGCTCGCTGATCTGGCAGTATCCGACAAGGAAGCATTTGCAGCTCTCGTAGAAAAGGCAAAGGCAGCTCTTTAATCAGAGCTATAAAACCCGGTATTTTTACCGGGTTTTATTTATGGAAAGGGACTTTTCGTATGCTGCGCCGATCGGCGTGCGCGAGAAGGCGATGGATAAATATGAGAGAATGGATTACATCGCGGCAAAACCCAAGGATCCGTGCGGTCTGCGGTCTTGTCGAAAAGAAAAAAAGGAAAGAGGCGGAGCTGTTTCGTCTGGACGGCATCAAGCTTCTCGGTGAGGCGCTTCAAAGCGGTGCCGAGATCGAATCGGTCTTTCTCCGAGAGCCGACGAGCTCCGAGGTGGAGAGGCTTTTGGAGGACGCGATCCGAGACGGCAGACTCTCCGAGGAGAGGATTTTTTCGGTCACCGATTCGGTGTTCGAAAAGCTCAGCGAGGAAAAATCTCCCGAGGGCGTTTTGACGGTTTGTCGATTCCTCAGCGGTCTTCACCGCTCGGTGACCGAGGGGGAAATATCTGCTCTTGACCTGAGTGGCAAAGCCCTTCTTGTGGCGGAATCCTTGCGGGATCCGGGGAATCTCGGTACGGTCATGAGAAGCTGTGCGGCATTGGGAATCGATTGCTTGATTTTGAGTGCGGACTGTGCCGATCTTTACAATCCGAAAACCCTGAGAAGCGCCATGGGAGCGATCTTTCGTTTGCCAACCGTAACGGTGGCGACCGAGGAAATGCCCACCCTGATCGAGGAACTAAGAGCATCGGGCAGACGGGTGTTTGCGGCGGCGCTTCGTGAGGACGCGGCAAGCATTGGCGCCATGTCTCTCAGAGCGGGAGATTGCTTTGTGATCGGAAACGAGGGTCACGGCTTGAGCGAGGCTGTCATTGATGCCTGCGACGGTACGGCGATCATCCCCATGCGAGAGGGAAACGAGTCCCTCAACGCGGCGGCAGCCGCTGCCATCTGCATCTGGGAAACGGTGCGAAGCGGCAGGGGAGAGAGAAATTAACAAAAGTTAAGGAGAGGAGGGAGCCGTATGATCAAGGATGAAAATAGCCTGTATTGGATCTGGCTTTCCGAAAAATGCGGTGTGGCGTCCAAGGAATTTGGCGTGTTGGCAACGCGGTACGAGAACCCGTTTGATCTTTATCGGCTGGAGACCGATGAGATCGAGCATCTGGAGGGGATCGGCAACGCTCTGAAGGCAAGGCTTTGCGAGAAATCTCTGGAGAATGCCTACAGTGTGCTTCGATACTGCAAGCAAAACGACGTAGAAATCGTCTCCTACGGTGACGCACGCTATCCATCAAGACTTAAGACCATCGAGGATCCGCCCGTTCTTCTTTACGTAAAGGGACGCCTTCCCGACCTGAATGGACGCCTTTGCGTCGGCATGGTGGGAACGCGGAAAATGAGCGAATACGGAAGACAAAGCGCGTATAAAATATCCTATGAGCTTTCGGCGGCGAATGCCGTGGTGGTAAGCGGCATGGCGCTGGGTGTTGACGGCGTTGCGGCTTGCGGCGCGCTGGCTGCCAAGGGAAGCACGGTTGCCGTGCTTGGATGCGGCATTTCGGTGATCTATCCCAAGGAGCACGAGACCCTCCATCGGGAGATCCTGCGGCACGGCGCGGTCGTGACCGAATACGCGCCCACAGAGCGTCCGATCGGCTATCATTTTCCCCAGCGAAACCGACTGATCAGTGGTCTTTGTCAAGGCGTGCTGGTGGTTGAGGGGGCAGAGGGAAGCGGAGCTCTGATCACGGCGAAATATGCCATCGAGCAGGGAAGAGAGCTGTTTGCTCTGCCCGGTAAGATTAACGAGAGCAATTCGGACGGTCCCAATCTTCTCATTCAAAACGGCGCCCACGTGGCGCTCTGTGCAGAGGATATTCTGCGGCACTATGACTTTTTGTATCACGATTTAATCAATTACCGCGGCTTGCGCCAAGCGACCCTTCGGGCAATCCCCGAGGAGGAGGCTCTTGAAAAGTACGGCGTAAAAGGACTGTATGAGCGCAAAAAATCGGTAACCTTCAAGCAAGAAAAGACCCAAAACGTCCAAACGAAGCCTTGCGCGGAAAAAATCTCCGAACCGAAAAAATCGGAGAAGCGCAAAGGTGCAGAAGCGGTGAACGCTTCCGAACCCAAGCCCCATGCGGAGCCTGTGCCCGATTCCGATAAGCTCCTTTCGGAGCTGGACGAGATATCTCGAAGGATCTATGAGGCGATGCCAAAAGGGCGTGCCGTGTCTCCCGACGGGATCGTCGTGGAGGGCGTGGGGATCGGTGAGATCATTACCTCTCTGACGATTCTGGAGCTGAGTGGGTTGATTTCCTCTCAGGCGGGCGGTCTTTATTGTAAGCATTAAAGCATTAAAATGAAAGCTATGCGATCTGCCAAAGGCTTGGTCGCTTTCGTCGAATGAAACAACGACGTATATACGTATATAAACGATGAAAAAGAAAGGAAGAATCGTTTTATGGCAAATTTGGTTATCGTAGAGTCGCCCTCCAAGGCGTCTACCATTAAAGGATATCTGGGCTCCAATTACAAGGTCATTGCTTCGAAGGGTCACGTACGTGATCTGCCCAAGAGCAGTCTCGGTGTGGACATCGAAAATGATTTTGAGGCGCACTATATCAATATCAGAGGAAAAGGAGAGCTGATCCGCGAGATTCGTAAGGAAGCAAAGGCGGCAAACAAGATTTTCCTCGCGACTGACCCTGACCGTGAGGGAGAGGCGATCGCTTGGCATCTGGCGGTGGCTCTTGGAATTCCCGTGGAGAAGACCCTTCGCGTCAGCTTCCACGAGATTACCAAAACGGCGGTCAAGAGCGCCATCAAGGAGCCCAGACAGATCGATATGAATCTGGTCAACGCTCAGCATGCAAGAAGAATTCTCGACCGAATCGTGGGATATAAGCTTTCTCCCTTCCTTTGGAAGAACGTGAGAAGCGGATTGTCCGCGGGACGTGTGCAGTCGGTGGCGACCCGCATGATCGTAGAGCGTGAGGAGGAGATCCGCGCGTTCGTTCCCGTAGAGTATTGGGCGATCGATGCGCTGCTTGCCAGCCGTGACGGAAGAGAATTTTCGGTTCGGTTTTACGGCGACGAGAACGGACGGATCAAGCTGACAAGCGAGGAGGAGGCAATGCGTGTGGTCTCTGCCGTAGAGGGCAAGGACTTTACCGTTCGCTCCTTGAAAAAATCGCAGAAGAAGAAGCTTCCCGCACCTCCCTTTACCACCTCCACCATGCAGCAGGAGGCATCCTTGAAGCTGGGCTTCCAGTCTCAGAAGATCATGCGCATTGCGCAGGAGCTTTACGAGGGTGTCAACGTAGGAGCGGAGAACGGCGGCGTACAGGGTCTTATTACCTATATGCGTACCGACTCCTTAAGAGTATCCGCCGACGCGCAGAACGAGGCGATGGCGTATATTACGGAAAAATACGGCGAGAAGTATCACCCCGGCACGCCCAGAGTCTATAAGGCGAGAGCCGGCGCACAGGACGCGCACGAGGCGATCCGTCCTTCCCGAGTAACCCTTGAGCCTTCCATGATCAAAAAGTACGTGACGCCCGATCAGTTCAAGCTCTATCGCTTGATCTGGGAGAGATTTGTGGCAAGCCAGATGGAATCTGCCGTGCTGGCAACGGTTACCGCTGATTTTGAGTCGGCAGGCTATATCTTCCGTAACAGCGGCTATACCGTGGACTTCCCCGGCTATATGGCAGTTTACGAGGAGAGCGAGGAGGATACGAGACAGACCGCCGACGAGGTCAGAGAGGAGAAGAACATCCGTCTGCCCGACGTGAAGGAGGGAGAGAAGGTCACCTCCTTGAAGATCGACCCCTCGAAGCACTTTACCGAGCCCCCCGCTCGCTACACCGAGCCCTCGCTGATCAAATATCTGGAGAAGATGGGCATCGGACGCCCCAGTACCTTTACGACCATCATTACGACCATCACCGGACGGGATTACGTGAAGAAGGAGGGCAAGTCCCTCGTTCCCACACCTACGGGTGAGGTGACCAATCAGCTGATGATGGAAAGCTTCCCCGACATTGTAAACTATCAGTTTACGGCGGATATGGAAAATGAACTGGACGAGATCGGCGACGGAAATACCACCCCCAATGCGCTTCTGGCGCACTTCTGGGCAGGATTTTCCCGTGAATTGGACGAGGCAAACAAGAAAATGGAATCCAGAGAGCTGGATATTCCCGTGGAGGAGACCGATCTGATCTGTGAAAAGTGCGGCTCGAAGATGATCGTCAAAAACGGACGCTTCGGCAAGTTTGCCGCATGTCCCGGTTATCCCCAGTGCCGTAACACCAAGCCCCTTGTGACGCCCGCCCCCGAGGAGGAAGCAAAGGAGCAGTCCGAGAAAAAGCTGATCTATGCCGACTTCAAGTGTGAAAAGTGTGGCTCGGACATGGTGCAGAGAACGGGTAAATACGGAACCTTCTTCGCCTGCGTTCGCTATCCCGAGTGTAACTTCTCCAAGCAGAAGACCAAGGATATCGGCGTTCCTTGCCCCAAATGCGGCTCGAAAATCGTCATGAAAACGGGCAAAAAGAAGACGGTGTTTTACAGCTGTGAAAAATATCCCGATTGCGATTTCTCCTCTTGGGATCTGCCCACGAGCGAGATCTGTCCCGATTGCGGCAAGATCTTGTTCCGAAAGAAGGGACAGGCACTTTTGGTTTGCGGCGATAAGAGCTGCGGCTTTAAAAAAACGATTGAAAAAACCGAAACGAACAATGAAACCGTTACCGAGTGATCGATTGCTCGTTTGACGGGGAGGATTTCATACCAATGAAACAAACCATCACCATTCTCGGCGGAGGCTTGGCAGGCTGTGAGGCAGCCTGGCAGGCGGTCCGCGGGGGAGTACGAGTCAGGCTCATCGAAATGAAGCCTGAAAAATATACCGAGGCGCATCATTCCGAGGGACTTGCGGAGCTGGTCTGCTCCAACTCTCTGCGTTCGGACAGTCTTGCCAACGCGGTGGGACTCCTGAAGGAGGAGCTGCGCCGAATGGGATCGCTCATCATGGAGGCGGCAGACGCCACGCGTGTGCCCGCGGGATCGGCGCTTGCGGTGGATCGGGAAAAATTTTCCGAGTATATTACGCGCAAGATCGACGAGCATCCCGATATTGAGCGAATCAGCGCCGAAGCGGATTCGGTGGCAGAGGAGGGCGTTACCGTCATCGCAACGGGTCCCCTGACCTCGGACAAGATGGCACGGTACATCGAGAACGAGCTTGGGTGTGAGGGACTGCACTTCTTTGATGCCGCCGCGCCCATCGTGGATGCCGAGAGCATCAATTACGACGTGGCGTTTTTTGCCTCCCGTTACGATAAGGGAGACGCGGACTACATCAACTGTCCCATGACAGAAGAGCAGTATGAGGCGTTCTGGCAGGCGCTGGTGACGGCGGAGGAAGCGCCCCTCAAGGAGTTTGACCGTGAGGAGCAAAAGAAAAAGCTGAAGGTCTTTGAGGGCTGTATGCCCGTAGAGGTCATGGCGAGAAGGGGACACGATACCCTCTTGTTCGGCCCCCTGAAGCCCGTCGGCTTGATCGATCCGCGTGTGGGAAAGCCCTATCATGCGGTGGTTCAGCTTCGTCGGGAAAACCAAGAGGGAAGTATGTATAATCTGGTGGGATTTCAGACCCATCTGACCTTCCCCGAGCAGAGACGGGTATTTCGAATGATTCCCGGACTTGAGGGGGCAGAGTTTTTGCGGTACGGTGTGATGCACCGCAATACCTATCTGAATTCCCCCGGGCTTTTGAATGAAACCTATCGCTTGAATACGAGACAGGGCGTATATTTCGCCGGTCAGATGACGGGCGTGGAGGGATATATCGAGTCGGCAGGCTCGGGCTTTGTAGCGGGGCTGAATGCCGCACGGGAAGCACAGGGACTGGATCCCCTTGTGTTCCCCAAGACCACCATGCTGGGCGCCATGGCGCATTACGTATCTCACGGCGGCGTGTCCGCCTTTACCCCCATGAATGCCAATTTTGGCATCATTGAACCCCTTGGAATGCGTGTGAAGGGCGGAAAATCGGCAAAGAACGAGGCGCTCTCTCACCGCGCTCTGGAGGAGATCGAGCGAATTCGGGAGGAATTGAAATGACGAAGATTATCGTAGATATGATGGGCGGCGACCGTGGGATCGTCGAAACGGTGAAGGGCGTCTGCCTTGCGGCAGAGGAGCTTTCCTGCCAGATGATTCTGGTGGGCGACCGTGAGCTTTTGGAGCAGACGGCGAAGGAAGAGGGCTTGTCTCTTGACGGGATGGAGATCGTGCATACCCCCACAGTGATCACCATGGAGGATG
>JAZORA010000179.1:0-2389 GCA_045656365.1 Eubacteriales bacterium
CTTAATAGGTTGCGTATTTCTGGTAGATTTCTCGGGTATCGTCTGTGGATTCCTTGGGGCTGGATGCGCCAACCTGTACGCAGACGAACAGCGTTCCCGTTTCGTCATTTTGTCCTGCGGTCACAAAGCAATACTTGGGAATGGTCTCGTATCCCGTCTTGCCCGCGATCAGAAGGATATCCGATCCGTTTCCTGCATAGCGTGCCGCCGCGCCGCCATACCGATATTCCTCAAGACGCCCCGAGTACCATCCACTGTACATGGAAAAGGACGAGCTGGCACGACCGCCTATGTAAAGATCTACCGTATAGGACCCGTAAGAGGTCAGAACCTTCTTGGCAGTTTCGTTATTCATAGCAGCCGCCATGATGGTCGCCATATCCGAACAGGTGGTGTAGTGATTCTCGCTAAACAGACCCGTACAGTTATCAAAATGCGTGCCCGAAAGTCCGAGGGAGCGGACGCGATCGTTCATCATCTGAACAAACGCCTCCTCGCTTCCCGCAATATGCTCGGCAAGCAACCAGCACGCATAGGTGTCCGACTCGTAAATCACCATATAAAGCGCGTCCTCAACGGTTACCTGAATCCCCGTCTGCCAAGCGTTGGTGGCAAGAGAGGGACCTTTTTCAGGGGGCTTATAGGAGTTTTTATATTTGGTCACCATCTCGTCGGTCAGCGTCAGGAGTGCCGTAGGATCTTTCGCGTTTTCACAGGCAACAAGCAAGGTCAACACCTTGGTCATCGACGCGGGGTATACCTTTTCTCCGCCGTTCTTGGTGGCAACTGCCCGTCCGTTGGTCACGTCAACCAGCACCGCCGCTTGCGATTGAATCAGGCTATCCTCGGAAATATCGGTCGCACCCGAAACAGGATACGAGTAGTTCCCCGCCTTGGTCGCGCACGGTAGCGTGATGCCCGTTTTGACTCGGATCGTTGCGGCGGAAGGCTTTTTGGTCGTTGCCTCCGTCGAAGTTTCGCTTGTCGAGGGAGAATCGTTTTCCGATCCATTGGGATCGGACCTGTTGGCGCCGGAATCTCCCATTGCCAACGCCACGCAAAGCACGACGATGCTGAGGATCAGCAGAATCACCGTGACCGTCAGGGTGACCATCAACGCCGTACTGATATTCGATTGTGGCTTCTTGGGTGGACGATTCCCTCCCGAGGGACGTCGGGGCGCAGGACCCTGCGTGCGCTGGGGCGGTCGCCTCGTGGGAGTGGGCGTTGGTGCTTGATTCATTTGTTTCCATCCTTGTTTTTGATTTTTTGTAGCTTATTGATATCATTGTACCATATTTTTTCTTTGATTGCAACAAAAAGAAAAAGAAAAATCCTTCCAAAAAGCATGAAAAAAGGGACTGTTGCAAGCAACAGTCCCTCACTCTGATATCTATTCTCGATACGGCTTTGCCGTGTTTGATTCTGAATGGTTTTATATAAAGTTTTATATGAATCCCATTGGGAAATCGAATGATATTTTGAGCTTTTTTGATTACTTCGCGTAATCAACCGCACGGCTCTCCCGAATCAGGTTGATCTTGATTTGTCCGGGATACTTGACCTCGTCCTGAATCTTCTGCGCCATCTCACGGGCGATCAGCTTCATTCCGTCGTCATTTACTTCCTCAGGCTTTACCATCACGCGGATTTCACGTCCTGCCTGTACGGCAAACGCTTTTTCTACGCCGCCAAAGCCCTTGGCGATTTCTTCGATCTTTTCCAGTCTCTTAATGTAATTTTCCAGATCCTCGCGTCGAGCACCGGGTCTCGCTGCGGAAATCGCGTCGGCAGCTTGTACGATCACTGCCGTAATAGTCTGGGGCTCTACGTCTCCGTGGTGCGCCTCAATAGCGTGGATCACCTCGCGGCTTTCCTTATACTTCTTGACAAGGTTTACACCAAGCTCTACGTGAGTACCCTCCATCTCGTGGGTCTGCGCCTTACCGATATCGTGCAGAAGTCCCGCGCGCTTTGCGGTGGCACTGTCAATTCCCAGCTCGTCGGCAATCATGCCCGCGATCAGGGATACCTCGATGGAATGCTTCAGGACGTTCTGTCCGTAGCTGGTTCTGTACTTGAGTCGACCAAGCATTCTCACCAGCTCACTGTTGATTCCGTGGATACCGACGTCAAAGGTCGCGCGTTCGCCCGCCTGCTTGATGCCTGCCTCCACCTCTCTCGTTGCTTTTTCAACGGTTTCTTCGATTCTCGTCGGATGGATTCGTCCGTCCGAGATCAGCTTTTCCAGCGTGATCCGCGCTACCTCTCTGCGTACGGGATCAAATCCGGAAAGGGAAATTGCCTCAGGCGTATCGTCGATGATCAGCTCCACACCCGTCAGCTTTTCCAGCATCTGAATGTTTCGGCCCTCACGACCGATAATTCG
>JAZORA010000180.1:0-4770 GCA_045656365.1 Eubacteriales bacterium
GGTCCGACGGGGGTGGAGCAAAGGAGGGAGATCAGGATTCCCGCGGTCGCCGTTACCACCGAAAAGACGGCAGACGCAATCACCACCGCGCGAAAGCTTCGAAAAAGACGCATGGCAGAGAGCGCGGGGAAAATAATCAGAGCGGAAATGAGCAAGGATCCTACCAAATTCATGGCTAAAACGATGATCACTGCGGTGATCACGGCAATAAACAGATTGTAAAGCGATGCCTTCACACCAATCGCGCGAGCAAAATCCTCGTCAAAGGTTACAGCAAAGATCTGCCGATAAAAGACAAGAAACAAACCGATTACAATCATCGACGTAACGGCACATACCCAAACGTCAAGTGCGGAAAGATTCAGGATGGAAAACGAGCCAAATAGCGTTCCGCAAACGTCCCCCGCCACGTTGGCGGAGCTTGAAAATACGTCCATGACCAAATATCCCAGCGCAAGTGCCGCAACCGACACCAGCGCAATGGCGGCATCTCCCCGTAATTTGGTATTCTGTCCCGTTTTTAAAAGCAGAATTGCCGATAGAACGGTCACGGGCATAACGAGAAGCATATTGTCGGTCAGATTCAGCACCGAGGCAATAGCAATGGCGCCAAATGCCACGTGCGAAAGACCGTCTCCGATAAAGGAAAAGCGCTTGAGCACCAGCACCACGCCAAAAAGCGAGGAGCATAGCGAAATCAGGACGCCGACGATCAGCGCATAGCGCACGAAATCGTAGGAGAAGTATAAGGAAAGGGTCTCAATCATGGCACTCCCCTCCCTTGCTTTCATAATGTCCGTCCTCGGCATGGCAATGGCCGTCACACGGCTCTTTCTCGGTTAGCTCTGACAAACCGTTGCCGTTAAAATACGCCTCTGCCGAATCGTAAAGCAAGGGCGTTTTGCCCATAGACAGAACCTTGGTGGCGTATTTCGCCACGGCGGGCAGATCGTGGGTGATCATAATGATCGTCGTTCCGTGAACCCGATTCAGATGCAGAATATTTGCGTACAGCTCCTCGGTGGCATGGGGATCCAAGCCTCCTACGGGCTCGTCCAGAAGCAGAATCTTTTCCGCCGCACAAAGGGCGCGGCAAAGAAGAACGCGCTGTTGCTGTCCGCCCGACAGATCACGGAAGGAGCGCCCCGCCAGCTCGGAGATTCCAAGACACCGCATGCTCTGTGCTACCCGTTCCTTCTCCGCCCCCGAATGGCGCACACGAAAGCCGCCGCGCGCCGCAAAGCCCGAGAAAATCACCTCTCTGACCGACGCGGGAAAATCCCTTTGCAGCTCGCTCCGCTGAGGAAGATACCCAATATCGCTTCGGCGGATCCCCTCCCCCAAAAGGATCTCTCCTCCCTCGGGAGGATTCAGCTGGAGCAACGCCTTCATCAGCGTACTTTTTCCCGATCCGTTGTCGCCTACGATACAAAAGTAATCGCCTGCGTGAACCGAGAAATTTACCCCTTGGCTTACCACGACACCGTCGTAGCCCAAGGAAACGTTTTTACACTCGATTTGAACCATATTTTATATCAAATCACCTTTCATTGTTAGTTTATGCTAACTTTTAAGTTTGTTTTCCAAAACAATTCGGAGCGTTCGGAGGTTTTCCTCCATCACACCTTGGTAGCTGACACCGTTTTGGGCATCTGCCAGCGTCAGTGCCTGAAGCGAATGCATCACGGCAATGCTCTGATTCTGCTTCTGGGTGGCTCGCCTTACGCTTTGCGCAAGGGACGCATCCGAGGTCTCGGTCACAACGATCCACGCAAGCTCGTCCTCGTCGATCACCCTTGCCAAGCGCAGAATTGTATCGAAATCCGCCTCCGCATCGGTGCTACAACCCCGAAACGCCGCCACATAGTCGATTCCATATTCCTCAAACAGATATACAAAGGGGAATCGATCGGCAAATAGCACCCTTGCCTTGGGATATTCGGCAGCAAGGGAACGAAATTCCCCGTCCAGCGACGCCAATTCCGCACAGTATTTCTCCGCATTTTCCTCAAGCCGTTCTCTCGTCTCCTCACTCTCGGTCATTTCCCGAAGTGCCTCGGCGATTGCCTCCACGGCGACCCTCGCGTTTTGAAGAGAAAGCCAAAGGTGCTCGTCTGCCTCCCCCGTCTCATGGTCGTGGTCATGATCGTGAGCTTCATGGGATTCCGCCGAGATTTCCCGCAGGGTAATTCCCTGAAGGTCCACGAGGGAAACCTCCCTCCGTTCGTCGGACGGATGCTTTTGCGCCGTCTGGGCAATCCATGCCTCGGATACGCCCCCCACGTACACCAAAAGATCGCAGGACGCGATGCGAACCAGATCCTCCGCCGAGGGCTGATAGCTATGGGCATCGGTCCCGTTTTGAATCAACAGGGTGACCTCAATCTCTTCAAGATCCGCCGTTACGCGTCTGACCCAATCGTAAACCGGGAAGACCGAGCAGACGATCTGCAGCCTTTCGTCCTTTTTTGGAGAAGAACACCCGAAAGAAGTCAAAAGCGTTGCGACAATCAAAAGAACTGCCAATGCAACGGTTAGTCCCCTCTTACCCACGGCTGCCTCCCTCCGCGCACGTCTGACAGCATCCCAGGAGAACCGTATCTCCCTCGCTGACCTGAAAGGCGCTTATTTGCCGCACGCTCCGCAAAATTTCACGAGACAGAGACTCGTCCAGGTGCAAGAGTCTGCCGCAAGCGGTACAGCGCAGATGCAAATGGTCGTGACAGTGCTCTCCGTCCACCATCTGATACACGAAATGGCGGCTGTTTCCCTTCACAAAGCGGCGCAAACACCCCGCTTCGCCAAGGCTCGTCACCAAGCGGTAGACCGTACTGACACCGGGCGCTCTCTCACCGTAGACCCCACGCATGCCCTCTGCCAATTCCTCCACCGTAAACGCCTCCTCGGCGTGATTTTTAAAAAATTCAAGAAGCATTTTCTTCTGCTCGGTTTCGTATTTTGCCATACTCCCTCCGAAAATGAGAATTACTCTCATATTATACTCGTTTCCGTGAAATTTGTCAATCGTTTTTCGCCTCTTTTCCCGATTCATCGTATAAATTTCAAAAATCCCCGAAAAATACCTAATAAAAATTCATTTTTTCACGTTTTTTTCACCGTTTCTTCAATTTTTATCAAAAAAACCTTGACAATTTCCTGTTGATATGATAATATCTAATGTATATTAATTGTGACGCAGATCACAAAATTTGAAAAATGAGGTATAGACAAATGAAAAAGTTTGTAAAAATTCTCTCTCTTTCGTTGTGTCTCGTTCTCGCACTGGGCGTTCTGGCTTCCTGCGGCGGCGAAAAGGACACCTACGTAATCGGCGCAACCGGCCCTCTGACCGGTGACGCGGCAAGCTACGGTCTTTCTGTTCAGAAGGGCGCACAGCTGGCAATCAACGAGATCAACGCAGCCGGCGGTCTCAACGGTGTAAACTTCACCTTTGAGATGATCGACGACGAAGCATCTGCCGACAAGGTTACCGACGCGTACAACACCCTGATTTCCAAGGGTATGGTCGCTTCCATCGGTAGCGTTACCTCCGGCGCTTGCATTTCCTTCGCTGCTGAGTCGAAGGAAGACAATCTGTTCTTCATCACCCCCTCGGCTTCCGCCGACGACGCGATCGCTAACTCCAACGGCTACCGCATCTGCTTCGGTGACCCCGACCAGGGTATGTACGCCGCAAAGGCTCTCGTTGCTGAGTATGAGAAGATCGGTGTCATCTACAATACCGACGACGCTTACTCCACCGGTCTTCTGGGCGGTTTCAAGTCCGAGATGACCGCGCAGAACAAGACCAACTTTGTTGAGCAGCCCTTCAACAACAGCGCAAAGACCGATTTCTCCGAGCAGATCACCGCTCTGAAGAACGCAAACTGCGATGTAATCTTCCTCCCCATCTACTATCAGGAGGCTTCTCTGATCATCGCCGAGGCCGCTAAGCAGAACTACAAGGTTGCTTTCTACGGCTGTGACGGTATGGACGGTATCGTTAAGCACGTTGCTGACAACGCTGCTCTCTCCGAGCAGATCAAGGGTCTGAAGTATCTGGCTCCCATCGACGTTGACAGCACCGACGAGACCATCAAGAAGTTCGTTGACGCTTACAAGGCTGCATACGACGGTGAGATTCCCGACCAGTTCGCAGCAGACGCTTACGACGCGGTTTACGTAATCTTCGAGGCTATGAAGGCCGCTGAGATCAACAACGTAAGCATGAGCGCTTCCGACATCTGTGACAAGATCACCGGTGTTCTCCAGGGTGGCTTTGAGTACAAGGGCGTTACCGGCACCATGACCTGGAACGCAAAGGGTGCGGCAGTTAAGCAGCCCGTTACCATTACCATCAAGTAATTGAAACCAAGATGATTCCATCCCTTCGGAGGTCGATTTCCGTCGACCTCCGAAGGTACTCTTTTCTTTGACCCAAGACTCCGGATGCGAAGCCTCCGGATTTATTCTGTTTTTAGGAGCCTTCGCTCCACACAAGGAAACCGAAAAAACATAAGAAACCAATCTGTTTTTTGAAAGGCATTGGTCTGATTTTATGAGTATTATCAGTACGTTAATCAACGGCTTGAGCATGGGCGCGGTATATGCGCTGATCGCTCTCGGCTATACCATGGTTTACGGCATTGCCAAGATGCTGAACTTCGCCCACGGTGACGTCATCATGGTCGGTGCCTATGTCTGCTTCTTCATGGTGTCTTCCTTCGGCCTGCATCCGATCCTGGGTATTCTGCTGGCCATGATCGTCTG
>JAZORA010000181.1:0-8921 GCA_045656365.1 Eubacteriales bacterium
AGGTTCTGATAAATGGCATTTGCCGTGCCCTTGTACCAATCCGCACCCTTTTTTCCCTGATACGGAGGGAGAATCTTCACACCGCCGTAGGCTCTGTCCAGATCCCAAGGCAGACCGTTTCCAATATAATCGTTCAGCACCAGGGGCTGATATTGGGTGAGAACACCGACCGTATCAATTCCCGAATTCACACAGTTAGAAAGGGGAAAATCAATAATGCGGTATTTTCCTCCGAACGGAACTGCGGGCTTTGCATTCTTTTCGGTCAAGGCATAAAGCCGACTTCCCTGTCCACCTGCTAAAAGCATAGCGACACACTCTTTTTTCCTGAACATAATATCCTCCGTTTATTTTATATTGAAATTATAGACTTCCAATTGATTGCGAGTCAGGTCTTCGATCTGCCTCTGCCGTTTATGGGCTTCCGAACCGTTTGAAGCTTACGCTTGCAACGAAGAATCGCCATTCCCAATGGGGGGATCCTCAGTCTGACCGAATCGGCAAGATAGTTCCAAGATTGTCCCGTCGTGTGCAGATCGCCAAGGTTCACAACGCCACTTCCTCCGAATTTTTCCGCATCGGAATTAAAGATTTCCTCATATACTCCCGCCTGAGGAACACCAAGCAAATAATCCTCACGGGCTACGGGAGTAAAGTTGATCAAAACAATCACTTCTTTTCCCTTTTGATCAATACGACGGTAGGAAATGATGCTATGATCACGATTATCGGCATCGATCCATTGAAAACCATCCCAGCCATCATCTCTCTGCCACAGCGCAGGAGTCTCAAGATATAGATGATTCAGCTCCGCAACGTAATGTTGAAACTTTGCGTGAGCATCATAGTTCAAAAGGAACCATTCGATCTGCCCTTCATAGTCCCATTCTCTGAATTGTCCGATCTCGTTACCCATGAAAAACAGCTTTTTCCCGGGGTGAGTCATCATATATCCGAAAAAGGCGCGGGCTGAAGCGAATTTCTGCCAATAATCTCCCGACATTTTGTCAAGGAAGGATTTCTTACCGTGAACCACCTCATCGTGAGAGATAGGCAAAATATACCGTTCCGCAAAAGCATAGGTCAAGGAGAAGGTGGTCTTATCATGATGATATTTACGGAAGATTGGATCAAGCTCCGCATACGCCAAGGTATCGTTCATCCATCCCATATTCCATTTCATATCAAAGCCTAAACCGTCATGGTCAAAGGTCGTCACATGTCCCCATGCGGTCGATTCCTCCGCAATCATCAATACATCGGGATAATACTCCTTCATGCAGCCATTCAGTTTTCTGAAAAAGGCGACCGCTTCAAGGCACTGATTTCCACCGTATTCATTGGGAATCCATTCTCCCGGACGCTTGTCGTAATCCAGATACAGCATAGAAGCCACCGCATCCACACGCAAACCGTCTGCGTGATATTTTTCGACCCAGAACATGGCATTGGAAACCAAGAAGCTCTGGACCTCATTGCGTCCCACGTCGAACCGTCTGGTTCCCCAGCCTTCGTGCTCAATACGATCCCAGCCCTGATATTCATAAAGCGGCTTGCCGTCGAACTCATAGAGTCCGTGCGCATCCTTTGGAAAATGAGCAGGAACCCAATCAAGAATCACGCCGATCCCCGCCTCGTGCATGGAGTCAACAAAGCTCATAAAATCACGCGGCGTTCCAAATCGTGCGCTTGGCGCATAATACGAGCAAACCTGATATCCCCAAGAGCCGTCAAACGGATGCTCCATCACAGGCATCAACTCAACGTGTGTGTACCCCATCTGCTTCACGTAAGGAGCAAGATCCGCCGCAAGCTCCGTATAGGAATAGTACGAGCCATCCTCGTGGCGCTTCCACGAGCCCAGATGGATCTCGTAAATATTCATCGGCTCGGAAAACATTTTTCCGCTTTTCTTTTTTCGATACGCCATCCAACCGGCATCCCGCCACGGATATTCCTCCAATTCTCCAACGATCGTAGCCGTATCGGGCGGAAGCTCTGCCATGATGCCAAAAGGATCAGCCTTGACCCTTTCCTGACCGCAGCCGTAAATTTTATACTTGTACTTATCTCCTTTGTGAACATAGTCGTTGGATACGGTTGTCTCCCAAACACCACCCTCGGTGACTCGCATCATGGGGTTCGTTTCTGACCATTGATTAAAATCGCCAATGAGAAAAACGGAATCCGCATTAGGTGCCCATACACGAAAGACAAACCCGTCCTCGGTCGCATGTACGCCAAGATAATCATAGGCCGTATAATTTGTTCCCTGATGGAAAAAATACGGTGCCATTTCATTTTTAAGCCCCAATGTACTCATCAAACCACAACCTTTCCTTTGCTCCACGTCTTTAAAAAAACCAACATGGATCATTCTCTCCATTTTTGAAACTCTATATTGTTATTATTGGAAGTGTACCTATGTTATATTCCGATTCAAACCGATTTAAAAAAGGCAAAGTAAGCGCCTTGTATTCGGCGCTTATTTTGCCTTGAAAGATTTCGGGATTCAATATTCATAAATTTTGAATGAAAATGAAATGGTTCAAAACGAAACGATACGCCGTAAAAAGTCTGTAAAAAAACAAACTATTCAAGCTCGGTATAAAAAATAATTTCGTCCGGGAAACACATACCAAGCTTTTCTCTGGCAATACGAATTTTATAGGCATCATCAAGAGGAGCATCCAAAAGATATTCCAGTTCCTCAATTTCGTCATTTAACTGTTCTATATACGCCAAATCCTCTTTTTTGTCCTTCATGATTTCATTGTATTGCATCAAGCTCCACAAGAAAAACACAACAGAAAACAAAAACAAACCGGTTAAAAAAATACGAATCAATGTCGATGAAGTGTTACTCTTGCCAACAAAATACTTCTTCAGCGCCATGATTCCTCCCTAATCAAAATTTCAGATGCTCTAAGAAGCCGTTTTCCGCTTCCTTGATAACCATCTTGTATTTATCTATATTATACACTATTTTTTGTTTTTTTGCAATAGTTTTTTTAACATTTGCATAAATTTTTTTCGATTTTTTCCAAAAAAATCCGACAAAAAGCAAAACCGGGCGACTAATCAAGTATAGGGTAATGGCAAAAAATGCTCGCAACACAAACCAAAGAGACTCAAATATCAAAATCGTCAGCTTCCCGATTGAAAAATAATACAATAAAAAGCCAAGAAACACGGCGGGAATGGTATAATACCGAATCTGCCCGTCGTTATAATAATAATTGAGAAGTACCGTTCCCACACCGGCAAAGGAAAACAAAAGAATATCCTGAATCCCTATAACCACCGACAACGCAATCGACTTCCCTTTTTCTTGGCGTAATGGTTTTAGTGTTCGCTTAACAATCGGGATCTTCTTTTTATAGAGTGATTCCATATTTTTACCGGTATATCGAACCCCAAGAATCACCCGACTGAATCGATGCAGATCGTTTAAAACACCAACCAATCCTCCAAAGCAAACAGAATATATAAATAGCCAAAATAATAGAATCGGCGAAATTTCCATCGTAATTACCGAAACAATCTTCTAAAAAAGCCGCCCCTTACATCCGTTTCCTCGGCGCTGTAATAAACCGCATCAATGCGGCCTCGCAGTGACACGAAGCCACGATCGGTATCAAGAATTTCCAACCGGATGTTACTCCCCTCCACGGTCATCATTCCGCCAACGGTTTCTAAGACAGCGCCCCCTTCATCAAAGCGCTCCACTTCCTTCACTCCGCTCACAGAGAGCTCCTTTCTCATTTTTACAGAAAATTCGTGATTTTGCTTTTCAGTTTGTCCGTTCATAAAAAACCTCCGCATACGACTCAATTTATCGTATGCGGAGACACATTAAAATATGTCGTTACCTTATTCAATAATTTCGTACATTCCCGCAGCATCCGCCTTGGCAACCGAGTCACGCACGCTGACGACTCTCAGCTTTAATGTTTTTTGCCCAAAGGTGATCTCAATAACGTCACCTTCCTTCACATCATAAGACGCTTTTGCCCGTCTGCCGTTGACAGACACATGCTCCGTATCGCAGGCATCGTTGGCAACGGTACGTCTTTTAATAATTCTCGATACCTTTAAATATTTATCCAATCTCACAAAAAGACCCTCACATATTCTCTAAACAACAAATTTATTCAAGAAAGAAAAAGCGATCAGAATATCACCTGATCGCTCTTCATGCAATTATTAGTTAACGGAATCCTTCAGCGCCTTGCCTGCGGAGAAAGTGGGGTTCTTACAAGCAGCGATCTTGATGGTCTCACCGGTTCTGGGGTTACGACCCTCTCTTGCGCCTCTTTCCTTAACGTCAAAGGTTCCAAAGCCGATCAGCTGAACCTTCTCGCCAGCCTTCAGAGCGTCTGCGATAGCAGCGGTCATAGCGTTCAGAGCAGCCTCAGCCTCTTTCTTCTTCAGTCCGGACTTGTCTGCAATTGCTTCGATAAGCTGTGTCTTGTTCATAATGTTTTCCCTTTCGTTCATTTTATTATTTATCCGGGAATCACCCGTAAAACTACATAAAGATTATAACACAGTTTTTTTAGAATATCAAGGGTTTTTTTACTTTTTTCCCAAAATAATTAGTTTTTTTGAGAAATTTTATGTTTATTTTCATCCCATATTTGGTTTAGGGTATCAAGATCCACCGAGTCGATCGTTCCGCCCCTATCAAGAACTTCCATTTCTACCATTTCAAGCCGATTAATAAATTTATCAGTCGCCCGATTGAGAGCAATTTCAGGGTCAATTTTCAGCTTTCTCGAAAGCGAAGTTAAGGTTAAGAGCAGGTCGCCCATCTCCTCTTCCACAGAGGCGGCGTTTCCGCTTTGCATGGCATCATTCAGCTCACAAAGCTCCTCACGAACCTTATCCATTACCTCATCCGCATCCTGAAAATCAAAGCCCTTTGCTTTTTTTCCAACCTTTTCGGCTCGCATCAGTGCGGGAAGCATAGGAGGAATTGCCCGAAGCTTATCAGTTAAGGTTTTGCGAGATTTTTCTTCGCTCTTAATCATTTCCCAATTTGATAACACCTGCTCCGACGTATCTGCCTGAACGCTGCCGAACACGTGGGGATGGCGGTGAATCAACTTCACACAAATATCGTTGGCAACATTCGTTAGATCAAAACGTTGATTCTCCGCTTCGATTTCGGAATGAAACACAATCTGCAACAAAAGATCTCCAAGCTCTTCACGCAAAAGCTCAGGATTCTCGGTATCAATTGCTTCGATTACCTCATAAGTCTCTTCAATCAGATCCTTGCGAATGCTCTTGTGATCCTGTTCCCGATCCCACGGACACCCTTTCTCCGAACGAAGAACCTGAACGACCGTAACCAGATCCCCCACATCATAGCTTGATTTGTTTAATAACATCTGAATCGTTTCTTCGATAGTCATGGATACTTCCCCTTTTTTATATTATAATCATCATTTTTCACTCATTCAGCTCGAGTCCCACGCCTCTCCCTCAGTTGCAGTAGGCGGTTCCCCATGGGCAACATTGCGATATCCTCATCCGTTAGCATCTTCAGTAAAAAAACCAAAGCCAAGTAAGTGACCACCATCAAAAGCACAGCGGACAAAAAAGCCAACGATTCAATCCCGGTCAGCCTCATAACCAAACGATACGTGCCAAGGGAAACAAATGTCCCCAAAACAGAGGATATCAAAGGCTTTCCAAATATGCGAAAGAAGCTGCTCCGTTTTTGTCCGTCAGGAACATAGTGTCCCATGAAAGAAAAGTTGATTGCAGTAATTGCAACATTACAGAAAAAAGTACTGATCGGCGCACCCAGGACGCCTACGGACGGTGTACCAATCAAAATATACGCCGAGATCAGCTTGACCAGCGCACCGATCGCCATAGACAAAATCGGTTTGATAGTTTGACGATAGGATTGGAGAATTGTGTTGGTGGTTGTGATCAATCCGGAAAACAGGACCGACATACCGAGAATCGCAAGAAGCGGTGTCGCAACGGCAATGGCCTCGTCTTGGCCCTTGAAAAGCAAGGATAAAATCGGCTTGGAATACACCGTGATACCCACCGATGCCGGCAAGGAGAGAAGGACTGTCAGTCGAACCGAACGATCCGCAACCTCCGCTTGCGCTTCCGGAAGTTGATTTTCAATCGCTCCCGAAAGAGACGGGACGAGTGCCAGAGAGATCGGTGTGATCAGGGCGGGAATCAAGCTAAAAATCGGAATGGCAAGTGTGGTATACGAGCCGTAAATTCGGTTTGCCTCCGACACACTGACACCAATTTCCTGTAATCTTCGGAGAATCAATGCCATATCCACCAAGCGGGTCATACTGAGCACGGCAGAACCAAGGGTAATGGGAATCGCAATTTTTAAAAGTATACGCAGAGGGTGCTTTTCGTCAGCACGCCCTTTTTTCTCCGCCGAACGATGGCGGATTTGCCGATGTTCGGCATCTGTAAATTTGGTTAAAAACAAGTAGAGCGCTGATAAAACCGTTCCCAAGGTCAGTCCCCAAACCGCTAAAGCCGCCACCTCAGGAATCGGTCTCCCACGCTCCAACCCGATATAGGCAAACCAAAGTCCGAACCCAAGCTTTCCAACCGCCTCAATCAGCTGAGAAACGGCTGTAGGCGACATTCGATTCAGCCCCTGATAATACCCGCGAACAGCGCTGGACATGCACACAAACAGCAATGAGGGCGCGATGGCGACGATACAGTCTGCTGCGCCGGGGTTTCCGATTCCGACAGCGATCGTCTCGGCAAACAATAAAAGAGCGGCAGTTCCCAAAGAGCCAAAGAAAAAGAAAAGCCAAAGGGCGGAACGGTCGATCCGCCGAAGCTCGTCGTATCCTCCCCGCTCCTTCTGCGCAGAAATCAACATCGAGAGTGCCACAGGAAGCCCCGCCGTGGAAATCACGCATAAAATCGCATAGATCTCATACGCCGAGTTAAAATATCCCATACCTTCAGCGCCCAGATAGGCAATCATGGGAATTTTATAAGCAAGACCGATCACCTTTACCAGGATCGTTGACAAAGAAAGCACCAATACTCCCAACATAAAATTGGGTTCTCTATCATGCTTTTCCTCATGTTTTTTATTGAATTTCAAATTTGTTCCCCCGCCGTTTTTCGCTTCCATACGAATTTTTAGTTACTGTATTGTATTCAAACAAAAAATCTCGTATTCCGAAAATATGTAACGGCGGGGGCACAGATCAAACGAATTCCCGATATAAGGAATTCGGCAATATCAATTCATCAGAAATCGAAGGAATATCTCGGATTTTCCAAAGAATATCCCGAACCGTTTCCGAATAAGGACTCTCGAGAGGAACATCCTTTAATATCCGTTGGAGATACGGCTTCAAGACGCCAAGCTCATAGGGCATGGATGAGTCAATCTGGTATTTACAATCCTTGGCGTAAGGAAAGATATGGTTCTCCTCGTTATCACGAACGCTTCCCCACAAACGGAGCGTCTGCTCAGGGTCGGTTCCTCGAAAATTATAATCCCGTACGAGACGACGCAGAAGACGAAGCTCGTTGGGAACAAAGGTATATTCCCCTACGCGAATTTCTGTACGGGGAGCGATGAATATCCCCACCGATTCGTGACCGCACTCAAGGAACAAATCGGTTACCTCCGGATATACCGCCTGTATCCCTTCAAACACGAAAACATCGTCCGCGCCGCTTTGAACAGAACGATATCCCACTCGCTTCCCTTCTTTGAAATCAAAAATCGGGCAATGACTTTCTTCCGAGGTAAATACTTCTTCCGTAAACGAGCGAAGCGCCTCAAGGTCGATGGTTTTGGCAGAATCGTAGTCAATAGTCGTTAATCCCTCGGCTTCCATCCGCGCATGAAGATATTCCTTGTCATAATAAAAGTCATCAATAGAAACCAAGTGCAATCTCTTTCCCTCTGCGGCAAAGCGTTTGATCAGCATATTGGCAACCGTGGTTTTGCCCGAGCAAGTCGGACCGGATAGACGAATCAAGCGAACCTGATCCTTTTTTGAAATCTCCTTGGCAATCTCTTTCAGTTGCTTTACAAAAACGTCCTCACATTCTCTGATCCACTGTTCTACATCCATGCGGTCGGTTTTTGCAGAATACTCCATAATTCCCCTTTCTGTTTCAAACGGTTTGGTGCGAGAATCTTGGCACAATCAAAGCATTCCGTGCTTTTTATAGAATGCCTCCGCTGTTTCAGAGAACAATTGGCTCCGATCCTCCGCTAAATATTCGTAAGGATACTTCTGATGGAAAAGGCGTTCGATATTTCTTGCCTCTGTACAACTACCCGTGTTGTCCACAAGCTTGGTAACCGCACCTGCCCCCGCAGAAAAAATCGAATGGATCTCTTCCATCATATAGATGTTATACAGTCCTTCATGTCCGGGCAAAGAAAATCCAACGTTTTCATAGTTTCCCACGGTATTTTTCTGCCTATACATATAATATGGAATGTATCCCGCCTGATGCGCACGAATTTGAGAATAATCCACGCATTTTCCGGCATCTCCTCCGCGAACCGGATAGATATCCGCATTCAGTCGCAGAATTTCTGCCGATTTTTTCACGCAAAAGGTATGTACCGTGATGTTTTCCGGCGCTAACTGAATAATACTGTCCATCGTAGCGGAAAAGCGTCGGAAATTATCGCCGGGCAATCCCGCGATCAAATCCACGTTGACCGTCTTGATCTTCGCTCGTCTTGCATCCTCAAAGGCTCGGTAAAATTCCTCTACCGTATGATTTCTGCCAATTCCGCACAAAACATCCTCACAAAGGCTTTGTGGATTGACACTGACACGAGTCACGCCGTATTCCGCCGCGATCGCCAGCTTCTCCTCTGTGAGATTTTCCGCAATGAAGAGAGAGCATTCCTCTGCGGTTACGTCAGC
>JAZORA010000182.1:0-5589 GCA_045656365.1 Eubacteriales bacterium
CCAACGTACAAAAGCGTTTGATTGCGCTCCATGACCTCGACGTGCCGTGGCGACCGAGTGATTTAGAGCAGAGAGCCGGGCGTATCGTGCGGCAGGGAAACGGCAACGACGAGGTTCACCTTTACCGTTATATTACGGAAGGCACCTTTGATGCCTATTCGTATCAGCTTTTGGAGAGCAAGCAGAAGTTCATCTCACAGATCATGACGAGTAAGCAGCCCGTGCGCGTTGCCGATGATGTGGACGAAACCGCCTTATCCTTTGCCGAAATCAAGGCATTGGCGAGTGGAAACCCTAAGATCATTGAAAAGATGCAGCTTGACACCGAGGTTGCAAAGCTGAAGGTACAGAAAGCCGACCATCTTTCCAGCCGCTATGCCTTGGAGGATAAGCTGATCCGTACATTTCCGCAGCAGATGGCAGACCTCAAAGCCAAGATTTTGGGAAGTGAAGCAGACCGCAAAACGGTGGCAGAGAATACTTTCCCGAATGATAAGGGCTTTTCTCCCATGGTGGTCATGGGGCAGACCTATACCGAAAAGGAGGATGCGGGCAGGGCGATCTTGGCGGTGAAAGACCGTTTGACCACGGGTGATCCCCGTCCGCTTGGTGAGT
The DNA here is from genome assembly GCA_045656365.1 of Eubacteriales bacterium. Lineage (GTDB taxonomy): Bacteria > Bacillota > Clostridia > Oscillospirales > CAG-272 > HGM12713. Next base: position 616 of record JAZORA010000182.1, read on the forward strand.
ACCGAGGACTGAAAACCGAGATCGGGTATGAAAAGTTCTGGCAATCCTTTTACGTTGCCTTAGTTGGCAAGATCCGCACAATGGTTAAGATCGGTGACGATGCCAACGGTCTGATCGTACGTCTCAACAACGCCATAGATTCCATGGGCGCGGAGCAACAAAACGATGAACGAAAGCTTGCGGCATTGGAAAAGGAGATCGAGAGAACCAAGGAGGAGATCGACAAGCCCTTTGCCTTGGAGGCAGAATTGGAAGAAAAGCTCCAGCGCCTATCCGTCCTCAACGCAGAACTCAGCCTTGACAAGCACGAAAACGAGCTTGTGGACGAAGCCGAGGAACCGTCCGAGGGGGAGGAGGAACCCACCGAGGACGAGTACGAGCGCGATGAGATGGACGGGGAGGAACGGTAAAAAAACACAAAAGCAAAACCGAAAACGCAACTTTCATCTTGACAAAATGTATCATTTGTGATACAATATATGTAGAATATGAAAGGGGGGCTAAAGTGTATGATGAACCGTGACGTTGACGTTACAGGAAACAGAAAAGCGATTATTCGGATGCTGGTTCGGGAGCGCAAGGAAATGAAGATTACGCAGGAAACGCTTGCTGAACGCATCGGGATTGAACGAGCCAATTTAAGCCGCTTTGAACGTGGAGAACAAAATCCATCCTTGGATTTTCTTTTGAAGTATGCATTAGCCCTCGGCAAAACCCCCGATCTGATCTTGAAGAACAATACCCGCTTTTCCTCTGATACCGATGAAAAAACAGAACAAAAGGAGTATAAGCCAAAAAACATGAAGCCTATTTTGAAGAAGATTGAAGAATATAAGCAGGTCATTGATTCACACAGACCGCTGACTGTAGCGGAGATCAAGGAATATGACAACTATTTGCGGATCGGTCTGACCTATTCCTCCAATGCGATCGAGGGAAATACACTGACCTTATCCGAAACCAAGGTGCTTTTGGAGGACGGATTGACCGTCGGGGGAAAGCCTTTGCGGGATTGCTACGAAACAACGGGACACGCTGCTGCCTTTGATTATATGGTTTCCATTGCCCGCGATCCGGATTTAACGGTTACGGAGGACATGATCCGTCGCTTTCATAAGCTGTTTTACGAAAAGGTGGATTCCGAAGAAGCGGGACAGTACCGAGATCACCAAGTATTTATTACGGGAACAGAGTATATTCCGCCTAAAGCGGAGGACGTTCCGGCACAGATGAAAGCCTTTGTGGAAGAATTGGAGCGTAAAAAAGGAACGCTACACCCGATTGAATTGGCGGCGTATGCTCACCGTAAGCTGGTGGATATTCACCCGTTTGCGGACGGAAACGGGAGAACGGCGCGGCTGTTGATGAATATGATTTTGATCAATCAAGGCTATCAGCCCGTGAGCATTTCTCCCGTGATGCGGTTGGATTACTATGCTGCACTTCGGATTGCTCAGCGCAAGAGCAGACCGAGTGACGAACCCTTTATTACCCTGATTGCGGAGTGCGAGAACGAAGCGCAAAGAGACTATTGTCGTATGTTTTCAATCCCGATGCCCAAGAAAACACGGACGGATCGGGATGAGAGATAACGATATGATTACGGAGAATTGACTACGACGAAGAGACAGTGTATAATTAGAATAAATTATCTTCTTGTGAGACGAGGGTGTAGATCATGGTTGGGATTCAAGAAAAATATGGATGCTTAACAGTATTGGATAACGGAGAAGGATATCTTCAGACAGAAGCTTTTCGCGAGAATCAAGAACAACAGAAAAAAATTGTTCTCAAAATAGAACAATTAACACAGCTTTTGGACAGTGATGACCAAGAGGAGAAAATCAAAATTATCCGTAAGGATTATCCGTCGTCTTCGTTTGCATGGGATCTTGATCAAGGTAAAAAAGATGTTGATGAAATATTTGACAGTCTTGTTTCTGTCGAGTCTAAATTGTTGAATCGAAAATTAATACCGCTGAATCAAAAGTTATCAACTCATTATAAATGTCAATGTAAATGCGGCAAGGTGTATTATTATGATGAGACCACGATTTTGAGCAAGCCAAAATACTGTTTTTACCCACTTTTTATATCAAGAAGACCGACTTATGATGTTGCTGCGCAAAATGCGACCTATCGGAAACGGGAAAAGTATGGTTCTCTTGAAAATGTTTTTCTATGTAGCAAAGAGGATTGCTATCCTTCAGATCAGTATTGTGATCTCTATAATATCTATCGAAGAAAACAATTGGGCAAACGGAAAGAAAAATTTGATACAGATGTTTCCAAAATCCCAAGAGTTTTGGCTGATAATTTTGATCAAGATTATACTGGCCGACATTATGAATCCTTTTTCGTAGAAAGATGCATCGACGAGTATTTTGAGGCAAAACCCATTTTTGATTATGCAAAAACATTTCAAAATGATAAATGGAGAAAGATTACTGTTTACAAAAAATATCAATGCAAGTGTATCTTGTGTGGAAAAGAGCAAGAAATCTATTGTTCAGATTTTGGCATATACCCGCCTACTGGTTATGGCTCCCGTGCATATGATGGGTATTGGAGTGAGGTATTGTGTGACTGTCATTCTGTATCTTCTTTTCAGTGGGTTGTTAATAAGGTTCTTTGGGATAACGGGGTCAATTATATGGTTGAATATTCCTTTCCTGATTTGTATGGGAGTCAAGGTGTTAAATTGTTAAGATTTGATTTTGCTATTTTTAATAACGATGGATCGTTACGATGCCTTATTGAGTGCCAAGGAGAACAACATTTCATGCCTATTCAAGAATTTGGAGGAAAAAAACAATTCCAAAAGCAACAAGAAAATGATGACCTAAAACGTCAATATGTTCATGATCATGGAATTCCTTTGATCGAAATCGGATACAAAGACAAGCAAATCGATAAGGTTAAGAAGATATTGATGCAGCATAGTGTATTGTAAACAAAAAAGTTTTCTTGTTTTGTTAATGTAAAAAAATAAATAACAGTTAAAAAATAGTATATAAATTGTTTCACAATCCTAATGAAAAATATCGTTATAGGCAGAAATGCTTATAGCGATATTTTTATTTTAACTGTATTTTTGCGTATATGAAAGAAGGTATTGATATGTCCTACGTTTCCCCCGAAATGATTTCCCAAGCACGTGCTGTTGACCTGTTTTCATTCCTTCAAGTCCACGAACCGGACGAGCTTGTACCGTGCAAGGGCGGCACCTATTGCACCGCAACACACGATTCTCTCAAGATCTCCAACGGAAAATGGTTCTGGTTCAGCCGTGGATTTGGCGGTTCAACTGCCTTGGATTATCTTGTGAAGGTGCGAAACATGAATTTTATCGACGCGGTGAACTGCGTCAACGGGGTGGCAGAGATGCCATCCTTTTCTACTGTCCGCAAGCAACCCGTCAAAAAATACGACCATATCTGCCTGCCGCGCTTCAATTTTGAGTGCAAAACCGTCAAGCCCTACCTAATCTCCCGTGGGATCGACGAGGGAATCGTGGATTATTTCATCCGAAAACGGCAGATTGCGGAGGCAGATAAGAACGGTTACGCCCTCTTTTTTGGCAAGGATGATGTGGGAAATATCCTGCAATGCTCGATTCGCGCCACCGATGGAAGCCCCGACAAGTGGGATGCGGGCGGCAGTAACCGTGCCTATTCCTTCCAACTTCGCGCCGAAAAGGAGCCTCAAACGCTCCGATTGTTTGAAAGTGCCATTGATCTGATGTCCTATCTGACCTTAGAAAAGGCTGCGGGACACAAGCTCGATGGCATTTATTTGTCTCTATCCGGCGTTTACAAGCCGCGCGGACGGCTGGAGGAAACCAAAATTCCCGTCGCTTTGGAGCGATGTTTGGAGAAATATCCGATCAAAAGGATCGAACTTTGCCTTGACAGCGACGAGGCGGGGCAATTGGCAGCCAAGGGAATGATGGCTGTGCTTGGCGAATGCTACGAAATGCGCTACCGACTGCCGCCCAATGGCAAGGACTATAACGAGTTTTTACAACGAAAAAATGAAGATGGGAGGGAAGAACGGTGAGGGAATTTGAGGTTACGGTCACAGAAATGCTGAAGAAAAAGGTGGTGATCGAAGCAGAAACGGCAGAGGAAGCTGAGATCGAGGCGACCGAGAGGTGGTATGACGGGGATTATATCATCGACGGAAGGAACTTTGCAGGGGTAACTTTTGACGTAAAAGAAGTGCAAAGAGAACCCGAAAGAGGGTGCGAACATGAACGATGAAAGGAGCAAAACGGCGGGGGGAAAATGTCCATCACTCTTAACAAGCACTGAATTGTGATATCACAATTCGCTTGTTAAGGGGATATCCCCCTAAAACCCCCGCCGCCAACGAAACAGTATGAAAGAGAAAAAAGCAATTTTGCTACGACTTGACAAGGACGAGTTTGATCGCATAACTGCGCTGGCGCAAGCCACTGTGCTGTCCCGTGAAGAATTTATTCGTAAGGCTCTGCGGGGAACGAACATCCGACAAAGACCGCCCACAGAGTACGGTGAGATTGTCCGTGAGCTGCGCCGTATCGGGAGCAACGTCTACCATCTCCTACTCAAAGCAAGAACCCTTGAGTTTGTCGATGAAATCATGTTACAAGAAACCGTAGATGCGATCCGACACATGGATCGGGTGTTTACAGTTTCTTTCTCTTGATCTTCTATGGCAGTAACCGCTATCTGGGATGTCAAAGACGGGCTTGACAGTGTGATCCGCTACATTGCAAAACCAAGCAAGACTTGGAACGGGCAGTATGGTCGTGCCGCAGAATATCACGCCTTGGAGAACGTCTTGCAATACACCGCCGATCAGATGAAAACGGAAATGCTATATTACGTGTCAGGCGTGAATTGTGATGCAACCCCGAGTGCGGCAAGAGAGCAGTTTGAAGAAACCAAACGGAATTGGGATAAAGAGGGCGGCATTGTCTGCTTTCACGGC
>JAZORA010000183.1:0-2771 GCA_045656365.1 Eubacteriales bacterium
TTCTTTGCCTACTTTCTTTTCAAAATTTTGAAAAACTATACGGCAACGTACAAACCAATTAGTTGGAAGTTTCTTTGCCTACTTTCTTTTCAAAGAAAGTAGGGGAAAGGGGATCCCATGGAGCAAAAACGATTTTCAAAAAACGACGATTCCTTCGTCTGTGCCCATTGCGGACGGGAGGTTCCTCCCTTGGGCTATACCTCCCGCAATCACTGCCCCCACTGTCTGTGGTCACTCCACGTGGACATCAATCCCGGGGATCGCGCCAACCCCTGTCGGGGTGCGCTCCGTCCCATTCGTACCGAACCCGATCCCAAAAAGGGCTTTGTGGTGATCCATCGCTGCGAGAGATGCGGAGAGATCCGCCGAAATAAAGCGGCTCTGAAAGGCGACACACCCGATAACCACGCGCTCCTGATCCGTTTGACGGCAGGAGAGGGCGACCGATAAAAAACGAGAAAGAGGATTTTTATGAAACGCAATTTGCTGATGGAAATCGAGGCAGGTCTGCCTTCCTTTTCCAAGGGACAAAAGCTGATTTCCCATTTTATTCTCGAAAATTATGAAAAAGCGGCGTACATGACCGCCTCAAAGCTCGGCGCTGAGGTGCATGTGTCCGAGTCCACGGTGGTTCGATTTGCCATCGAGCTTGGCTTTGGAGGTTACCCTGAATTTCAGCTCGCCCTCCGTGAGCTGGTTCGTACCAACCTGACGTCGGTACAGCGTATGGAGGTCACCAACAACATCATCGGCGACGGAGACGTTCTTACGAAGGTGCTTCTGTCCGATATGGAGAAGATCCGCATGACGCTGGAGGAGGTTGACCGTGACGCCTTTGAGCAGGCGATCGAACGGATCATCTCGGCAAAAAACATCTACATTCTCGGTGTTCGCTCCGCCTCGTCCTTAGCAAGCTTTCTCTCGCGCGGACTGCGAATGATCCTCGGAAACGTTCGTTTTGTACAAAACAACACGGGAAGCGAGCTGTTTGAGGAAATCCTGGACATCGGACCTGAGGACGTCATGATCGCCATTACCTTCCCCCGATATTCCAAGCGAATCATTCACGCTGTCAGCTTCGCGAAGAACGCGGGCGCAGACGTGATCGCCCTTACCGACGGAAAGGACTCCCCCATCGCCTCCTCTGCCGACCAGCTTCTGGTCGCCAAGAGTGACATGGTTTCCTTTGCCGACTCTCTCGTAGCGCCCCTGAGCATCATCAACGCCATTCTGGTGGCGGTCTCCCGTAAAAAGCAGGAGGAGGTCAAGCTCCGTCTGCATCGTTTGGAAAAGATCTGGGACGAATACGACGTTTACGATAAAAACCGTTAAAAGCCAAGGATAAGCTTCATGAATTGTATGGAACGCATCGAACGAACAAAGGTGATCGTCATCGGCGGCGGCGCGGCCGGGCTGATGGCTTCGATCTACGCCGCGGATGTGGGCGCGGACGTGACCCTCGTGGAACGAGGCAATGCCTGCGGCAGAAAGCTTCGGATCACGGGAAAGGGTCGTTGCAACGTGACCAACGACGCCACGCTTCCCGAATTTCTCGCCAACGTGCCCACCAACCCCCGTTTTCTTTATAGCGCTCTGAATTTTCTCACCACCGAGGGAACACAACGCTTCTTCACGGAGCAGGGTGTCCCCCTGAAGGTCGAGCGGGGCAGACGGGTCTTTCCCGTCTCGGACAAAGCAGAGGATATTGTCCGCGCGCTGGTAAGCGCCTGCCGTGTAAGGGGCGTAACCATTCATACGGGACGGGTCGAATCCCTTCTCCTTGAGGACGGTGTCCTGAAGGGAGTAAAAACCGAAGAGGAAACGCTCTTTGCCGATCGCGTGATCGTGGCGACGGGCGGCATGTCCTATCCCCGAACCGGCTCAGACGGCGACGGATACCGTCTGGCAAAGCAGGTGGGTCACACCGTCACGCCTCTGATCCCCTCCCTCGTGCCGCTGGTGAGCCGATCGGGCATCTGCGCGGCTCTGCAAGGACTTTCCCTCAAAAACGTCTCCCTGACGGTTCGCGAGGTAGGAAGCGGAAAGGTGGTTTTCGAGGACTTCGGCGAAATGATGTTTACTCATTTCGGTCTTACGGGACCCATGGTTCTCTCCGCCTCCGCCCACCTTCCCGAAATCGAATCGGGAAAGAAGAAATACGAAGCGCTCATTCATCTCAAGCCCGCGCTGGACGAAAAAACCCTTGACGCGCGGATCCTGAGTGATTTTAAGAAATATCAAAATAAAGATCTGGCGAACGCCCTGGACGATCTTCTCCCCAAAAAGATGATCCCCGTGGCGATCTCCCTCTCAAAAATCCCGCCCCATAAAAAGGTGAACTCCATTACCAAGGAGGAACGACAAGCGCTCATGGACGTGATCCGCTCCCTGCGGATCTCTCTGGACGGCTTCCGCCCCATCAATGAAGCCATTGTAACCAAGGGCGGCGTTTCGGTCAAGGAAGTAAACCCCAAAACCATGGAGTCAAAGCTCTGCAAAGGTCTCTACTTTGCGGGCGAGGTGCTGGACGTGGACGCCTACACCGGCGGCTATAACCTCCAGATCGCCTTCTCCACCGGCGCCCTCGCAGGCTCATGTGCAGGGGACACGGGGGACGCGGTTACTTTCTTTGAAAAGAAAGTAACCAAAGAAACTTCCAACTAAAAAGGACTTAATGTAGCCACGTTGTTCGCACAAACCCATCTTTAAAAACTTTTGCGTCGCTTTTCTCAAAAGGCGACTGCGGGGGCGGGGGCGCATAGCTCCCGCAC
>JAZORA010000184.1:0-3284 GCA_045656365.1 Eubacteriales bacterium
CCGATGCTCCTGGAGGAGCCCGTCCCCCCGAACAATCTGCAGGCGCTTGCGGCCCTCCGTGAAAAATCCCCCGTGGCGATCTCCGCAGGCGCGCGACTGTATACCAGATTTGATTATCACGAGCTGTTCCGCAAACGCGCCTGTGACTATATCCAGCCCGACATCTCCCATGCGGGCGGCATCATGGAGCTCAAGAAGCTCGCCGCAATAGCCGAAGCAAATTATATCCCCTTCGCCCCCCACAATCCGTCAGGCCCCGTTGCCAACGCCGCCACACTGCAGTTGGCCGCCTGCTGTCCCAATTTCTGCATTCTGGAGATCATGTACAGCGATGTCGAGTGGCGCGGGGACGTGACGAACGAGGACCTGTTCTATGAGAACGGGCGGATCCGAATCGGCGACAAGCCGGGCCTTGGCATCGAACTCAATGAAGAGGAATGCCTGAAGCACCCTTACACAGAGCACACTCTGCGTCACTACACAGGCGCGCTGACGGATATCCGTCCCGCAAAGACTGCGTTCTATTTCTGACGGAGGACGCTATGAACGACGTAGAGATCCTTTCATACGACGGCACGGGCTATGACCGCACAATGCACTACGGTGCCTGGCGCGTTGCCATAGCAAATTACGCCGAACATTTTGATAAAGAAAAGTATCGCTATCTTGAGCGTCACCTGCTCACCGACGAGGTGTTCGTGCTGCTGTCGGGCAGTGCCACCCTCGTCACGGGAAAGGAGTTTCTCGAAACACCGCTTTTGCCCGATAAGATCTACAACGTCAAAAAAGGAGCATGGCATGCACTCCTTTTGGAAAAAGGCTCGAAGGTGTTGATCGTAGAAAATCACGATACGGGACGTGAAAACAGCGAATTCTATTATTTTCGATAACGCATCAAAGGAGCGCTGATACGATGAAAACTGCACTGATTACCGGCGCCTGCATCAACACGGGCGTCGCCATTGTGGAAAAATTTGCCTCAAACGGCTATGACATAATCTTCACGGGAAGAAACCCTGATAAGGTGCTCGCCCGACAAAAGGAATATCAGGAAAAATTCCCCGACGTCAGGATCCTCGGATATGCCATCGATTCCCTGATCGACGAGAGGACCGTAGACGAGGAAGCGGTCAAGCGTATGTTTGTCGACATAGACGAAAAGGGGCTGTTCGCGGATACCCTCGTGCTCAATGCCGCCGACCAAGGGCTGGGGCTTGCCATATTTGAAAACCCCTTGACGGATCTGATGAGGGTGATCAATACCAACGTCGTCTGGAACTACTGCCTTTGTGAGCACGCTGCGCACAGAATGAAGGCGCACGGGGGCGGTAATATCGTCTTTATCAATTCCAACACCGCTTACCGTGCGATCCCCAACAGAGTGGCGTACGTCGCATCAAAGGGCGGTCAGCTGGGGCTTATGCGCGCGCTGGCACTTGACCTCGGACCGTATAAGATCCGCGTGAACGCCGTGCTTCCGGGCATGATCCGCACGGACCGTTGGGAAAAAGCCCCCGACTTTTACGCCACCGTCCCCTCGCGCTTCACGCCGATCGGCGACGTGGCAACGGGGGCGGATATCGCAGACGCCGTTTACTACCTCGCCGCGCACGCGCGCAACACCACAGGCGCGGAGCTTGTGGTCGACGGCGGTAACACGATCCAGATGTATCCCAATATACCGAAAGCCACTTGAGTCGCAAGCGCATCTGCCTCCGGGCGGCGCGATCGCTCTGATCCTGATCAGCATGATCCTCGCGCTGATCGCAGGGGGGATCCCCTCGCGTATTGCCTCGAAAAAAGACCCCGTTGAGGCACTTCGCAGTGAATAAACAAAAAAGAGACCGCCTCGGCATACCTCCGTAGAGCAGTTTTATTACGATTCTCTTGAGGATATAAAATCGAGAATCAAAACCGAAAACGTGTTCTTCCGACGAAGGACACCGATTGGATAAACAAACATGTTGATCTCTGGCGCAAGGCTGTCACAAGATCACTGAGCTAGAAATAAAATGAGGTAAAAGAATGAAAAACCACATTTGGAAAAAGCAAGGCTTCGATGACTTTATGAAGGGTACCTTCGGAAACGGCGGACAGAACCTCTACGTATCTAAGAATGGAGTACTCCAGAGAATTCACCTTTATGACGTCACAGGAAACGGTTACCCCGATATGCTCTACGCTAACAGCCAGTCTATGGGCGAGCGTGTTCCTATGTATGCATATCGCGGTTCACTCAAGTGCGAGCCTAAGAAGCTTCGCACAAGAGGCTCATACGATGCAGTGATGGCGGACATTACGGGCGATGGAACTATGGATCTGATCGTTGCATGCCAGCACGACGGAGTTCACTCTGACGTTACTGCAATGATTTACTACGGAAACCCCGAGGGATACACCGAGAAGTATATGGCTGAGATCTACGTGCCCAGCTGCTTCAGTGTTGCTGCGGGCGATTTCAGAGGAATCGGAAAGCGTGATCTCGCATTTGCTGCCGAGTCCGGTCTTCGCCTCTTCGAGCAGACAAATCTCGGCATCGAGCCCACAGTTTTCAGAGACCTTCCCCTTCGTGCGGCAGGACTTATTGCAAGCGATCTTGACGGTGACGGATACGATGATCTTTTCGTTACCCTTATTGACGGCACCTGCTACGTATACTGGGGCGGTAAGGACGGAATCAACGCCGATAGATTCACAGCTCTTCCCTACACGCCCCTTCCCATCTGCAACCAGACAACCTCCACTGCAGGTCGAGTTGGATTCACTCTTCTTTCTTGGACTCCCGCAATTGTTGATATCAAGGGAGAGAGATGCTTCCTTTATATTGACGGAGATAAGGTCTCCTTTATCAGCTTTAAAAATAGAGAGCTTTCTGTTGTTTTATCTGTCAACGTTCCCAATGCCACTCATGCGGCAGTAGGTAACCTTACGGGAGGCAATGACATTTTCATTACAGTTTCAGAGCATATGAACAAGGAGGCAGAAAGCTTACTTCTTCTTGAGCGTGATGGCTACGACGTCGAAAAAGCGATCAGGATCAAGACAAGAGGAGCTAAGACAACCACCATTTCTCCTCTTAAGAAGGGTGGCGAGAGCTATCTCTTCATCGCACAGACGGGAACGAGACACACGAATGATACGGAAAGCCTTGCCTTTAAGTTCAACTCTAAGGGTGAAATCACCGAGGAATATAAGCTTCCCTGCCACACCGCTATGAAAATATGCGTTGGCTATTCGGGTCACGGTGAAGACTATGAGGCAGTGGTTGTAAACTACGAGAGCGG
>JAZORA010000185.1:0-8121 GCA_045656365.1 Eubacteriales bacterium
TTGTTTTGCCGGCGCGTACCAAATTCTTTCCGCCGTCGGTAGAAACCGACCAGTTGTTGTGCTTACCCGATCCGTTTACACCCTTGTAGGGCTTTTCGTGAAGCAGGCAAACAAGGCCGTGCTTCTCGGCAATTTTCTTCATATACTCCATGATCAGAAGGTTCTGGTCAACCGCCATATTGGTGGTGGAGAAAATAGGAGCCAGCTCATGCTGGGCGGGAGCCGCCTCGTTGTGCTTGGTCTTGGAGTTGATACCAAGCGTCCAGAGCGCCTCGTCCAGATCGGTCATAAAGGCGCTGATCCGAGACTTCAGCGGTCCGAAGTAGTGATCCTCCAGCTCCTGTCCCTTGGGCGCGGGTGCGCCAAAGAGGGTTCGACCCGTAAACTGCAGATCCTTTCTCAGATCATACATTGCCTTGTCTACGATAAAATACTCCTGCTCCGCGCCCACCGTGGTGGTCAGACGGGTGGTTGTCGTATCGCCGAGGATTCTGAGAAGACGGATTCCCTGCGTGCTGATGGCGTCCATGGAGCGCAGAAGAGGGGTCTTGGTATCCAGCGCCTCGCCCGTATAAGAGCAGGAGGCGGTGGGGATATAGAGCGAGCCGTCCTTTACAAAGGCATAGGACGCGGGATCCCACGCGGTGTATCCTCTCGCCTCAAAGGTGGCGCGCAAGCCGCCCGACGGGAAAGAGGAGGCGTCCGATTCGCCCTTGATCAGCTCCTTGCCCGAAAACTCCATGACGACCTTGCAATCTCCAACGGGAGAAATGAAGGAATCGTGCTTCTCCGCCGTCACACCGGTAAGAGGCTGGAACCAATGCGTATAATGGGTCGCGCCCTTTTCAATTGCCCAATCCTTCATGGCGTTTGCCACTACGTCGGCGACCGACGCGTCAATGGTCTTGCCAGTAGCAATGGTTTTGGTCAACGACTTATAGACGTCCTTGGGGAGACGCTCCCGCATGACGTCGTCGTTAAAGACCATATTGCCGAACATTTCCGGAACTTGCTTGTCCATGTTTGTTACCTCACATTATGTACGTTATGTATAATTCCCGTGGTGACGATTGTATCATTATATACCACGAATGCTTCCTTGTCAAGTTTTTTCTTCATTTTCAGCCGATTTTAGCCGATCGGTCAATCCGCACCCTGCTTTGTCTCAAAATATTTTGCCATCACCCGTCCGACGGTGTAGGCTGCGCGTGTACCCGCCTTGCCCTCCTCGATGATGCAGGAGACGACGATCTGGGGATTTTCCATGGGCGCAAATCCCGAGAAAAGCGCGTTTGCTTGCTGTCCGTCTACCTCGGCAGTACCCGTTTTTCCCGCCACCGTGACGGAAATATCGGAAAAGTATTCCTTCAGGGTCGGGTTCGACGTGACCACCGCGCCCATGCCTTCCATCAGAATCCGATAGGTTTCCTCGGAAAACTCTACCTTCTCCAGCAGCTGGGGCTCGGTAGCGCTCACCACCTCACCCGTGTAAAATTTCCGGACCGAGTCCAACAGATGCGCCTCGTAGCGAGAGCCTCCGTTGACGATGGTAGACATATATACGCTGAGTTGAAGAGGAGTATAGCCGTGATCGGACTGTCCGATGGCACTGAGCACACCGTCGCGCTCCGACACCGTTCCCTCTCGCTCCGAGAGCTCGATTCCCGTAGGAACCCCCAATCCGAGACGTCTGGTGTAGTCGGTTATGGGATCCAGCCCCATGGCATCTCCAAGAGAATAGAAAAACACGTTACAGGAATCCCGAATGGCGTCGATGACGTTGGTGTTTCCGTGAACGCCCAGACATTTGGGACGAGAGAAGTGCTGGGAATAGACACCCGAGCAAAAGCAGGTTACACTCTCGTCGATCGCTCCCTCCTCAAGACCCGCCAACGCCGCGCCTACCTTATAGGTCGAGCCGGGGGCGTAAACGCCCTGCAAGGCGCGATTCAGCCAGGGATTATTGGGGTTCTCATTGAGCGACTCCACGTAGGAAACGCTTCCGAATTGCGTAAGATCATAGGTGGGATAGGATGCCGTGGCAAGGATCGCTCCCGTGTTGGGATCGATGGCGGTGACCGCCCCCTTCTCAGCGCCGTCAATGGCTTGGATATTTTCCTTCAGCGCCTCCTCGGCGGCAATCTGCAGATCCACGTCAATGGTCAGATATACGTCGTTTCCGCTGATGGGCTCGATCTCGTAATACTTTTCGATCTGATTTCCATGCTCGTCGTAGCGGATCACCATTTTTCCGTCCTTACCGTGAAGCCATTCCTCAAATGCCGCCTCACAGCCCGACGTACCTACCATGGCGTCCAGCGAATAGCCCCGCTCCATGTAGTAATCGGCGTTTTCCGCCGTGATCTTTCCAAGACGACCCAAAATGTGCGAGGCAATGCCGGGATAGGCGTAGACTCGCTCGGCGTGAATATCAAAATTCACACCCTCAATATTGGATTCCTCAAGATAGGTAATCAGATTCATATTCACCCCCTCCGCAATGGTGTAGGAGGCGTATTGTCCGAAATCCACCCGCTCCATTTCGTAATAGAGCAAGATGAGTCGGGTAATTTCTTCGTTGGAATAAAGGGTTTCGTAAAGCTGATAGCGCTTTACAAAATATTTGACCACCCGCTCGGCGTCGGTCTCATCGGGATACCATTCCTGTCGCTTGAGAAAGCTTCGATAAGCGGCATACTCCGTCGACGAGCGATTGGAAATTTCCTTCGTAAAGGAAAGGTTTGGATAAACACCCTCCAGTGCGGGATAGCGGGTCGCCATCTTGTCGCCGTTTCCCGTCCTCAGGACCGCATCCTCCACCGCCAAAAGCGAGAGGTTGATCTCCCGTCTGGTATCGGGCATGGCGCCGTATTCATAGATCAAGTCATAGCTTGTGGAGTTTCCCACAAGCAGCTTTCCGTTGACGTCAAAGATCTCTCCTCTGACTCCCGGCACGGTATAGGTCCGTGTCGTTCCCTTCTCCTCCGGCGGGAGCGTGCTTCCGCGGATCTGGGTAACGGCAAGAACGATCAAAAAGGCAACACACAGAACGGAAAAGAAGATTCCGAGGGCAAGATATCTCGCCGCAGGATGTCGCGTTCGGGACGATTCTCTCGGCATGATATGCCCTCCTTCCTTTTCGTTTTGTAAAATTTATTCTACCGGCAAAAGAGATAGCAAGAAGATTGCCACGAAGACGGTCAGCGCCGCCGCTACGCCTACGTTACAAAAGATATTGGCGATGCGTCCCTTTCTGGGAGGCGGAAGCAAGCCCGGCTCCAGACGGATCTGTTTCCTTCCCTTAAAGAAGAACACATACCCCGCGATCGAACCGCCGATCAGGAAGATCTCGTATGCGCCAAGGATCGTCATAGGCAGAGAATAAGGGAGCATCAGCTCGCTCAGTGCCTCCATATTTCCCGCACCCGACAATTCCATCATATGCTCCAGCATCTCTTCCTCCAAAAGAGGGGCGAGACGGTCGAGAAGCCACGGGGCAAGCACGCCGCCCGTGATGTTGATGATGGCGTGATAGGCAATGGTATAACGGATTCTTCCGGTTTTTACATAGACCAAGGCAAACAGAAGTCCCAGGGCAAAGGCGTAGAAAAACTGGAAGAAGTTGCCGTGCGCCAAGCCGAAGATCGCGGCGGAAAGCACCACCGTATATCCCTCGCCCAGGGGAAGCAGACGGTCACAAAGAATTTTGCGAAAAACCAGCTCCTCCAAAACGGGAGCCAAGAGTCCCATGAAGATCAGGTTGATCCACCAAGCCGTGCCGCTGGTTGCCGCCGCCACGGGATCTTGCAGGGATCTGCCCGCCGCCTGTTCAAAGAAAAGAATCAGAAACTGACTCAAATAATTTCCCGCCATCATGGCGGCAATCGAAACGCAAAGACCGCCAAAAAAGCTCTTGCCACCCATTTTTTCGGGCTGAACGGTGTCTCTGGGCAAGCGGCAAAGAATCGCGTAAAACACGGGGAATCCAACCCCATAAAGGGGGACGATCGACAAAAGACCCGAGACGAAAGCCGACTCCAGCCATGCGGGTACGAGCATGGCTATCACAGACGCCAGAATGACGGCGCCAAGCTGAGAAAGCAGAACCAAAGCGAACACCGCCGTGCCGACGGTGGAAAAATACCGCTTTGCGCCTTCTTCCGAAAGCGTTCCCGTCTGGGGATCCAATTGAAATTTTATTTTTTTCGAAAAAGCCATAAGAAACTCCTTTTTTCCTTACCGTAGGGAGCGTTCCCGCCGATCCCTCAGCAGGAGCATACACAAAGAACAAATGAAATATACGGGCATTCCAAAAAGAAGCGTCAATGCCGCCTCGGGCAGAAGAATCTGCCGAAGAAGAAGCGAAAAGGAAGCACCACCCGTGCGAAAAAGAACGATCAGCGTCGTAAAGAGCGAGCCCAAAAGAATTGTGGGTACCATCAGAACAAGCCACGCCCAAAAGCTCCCCAATGCCTTTTCGGCAAAGGATCCCACAAAGAGCACCACCAAAAGATAGAAAAGCGGGGTCAACGACGCACCGACGCCCCCAAGGGCGTCCAGGCAAAAGCCTCCAACCATTCCCACGACGGCAGCGGCACGTCGGGAATCCAAAAGAGCGATGGCGACCACCGCGCAAAGAAGCAAATCGGGCGTTGCGGGCAGGAAACTCAGCTTGGCGAAAAAGGAGCAGCTTGCCGTTGCGAGAATCCAGATCAGCACGCCGTACACGACGATCCGCCGAAGGATCTCGGGGCGCATGCCACTGCCTTGGGTATGATATCTTCTCATATCAATTCTCCCGATATCCGCAGACGATCATCACACCGTCAAGCGTATCCAACGCGCCAAAGTCCACCGCCGGCTGAATGGTTGCCGTCAGCGTCCGAGTATTCTCGTCCGCCTCGATGGAAATGATCTCTCCAATGAGCAGTCCCGCGGGATACTGGCTTCCAGAGCCTCCCGAGGTATATACCCGATCGCCGATTCGAAGCTCGGCGGTATTTTCAATATAGGTCATGCGGCAGACACCGCCCGTCCGAAGATCGGCATCGCCCTCTACCACACCGCCAACTCCCGTTCTCTCCACGTACGCGCCGACCGAGGTTGCCGTTTCCACAATGCTGACGACCTTACACCAATCAAGCCCCAGCTCCTGCACGTAGCCAAACACTCCGTCCTCGGTGATGACAGGCATATTCATTTTCACACCGTGTACGCTACCCCGATCCAGAGACAGCACGGTGGAATAATTGTCCGACTGGCGCGAGAGAATCCGCGCGTCGGTCAGTAGAAATTCGGGATGCTCTCCCGCAATATTCAAGTAGCCCTTCAGCCAATCGTTTTCCTCCCGAAGGACCTCGTTTTCATATTTTTCGTTCTCGATGGACTCCAGCGCCGCGCGCAGCTCCTCGTTTTCCGCCTTCAGACGGTCGTGATCCGAGAACACCTCGCAAAAGCCGTTTACCGCATCCGCCACACGGCTTCCGCACCACTCAAAGGGCATGGCTACGGTTTTCAGAACGCTCCGAATGGGACCCGTGATCCCCAGCGCCGCCAATAGCGCCGTACAAAGTGCCAGAAGCACGACGATCGCAAGACAGACGAGAAAAAATTTCGATTTCAAAAACTTCAAGAGCGTCCTCACCTCCTTTGCCCGAATTTCCAAAAAACTACTCTGCGGAGAGCTCCTCTCCCGAGCGAAGCTCCACACGGTAGCCGCTCAGATCAAGCTCCTTTTCCACCCTCGACCACTCCTCGGCATCTCCCTCGAAGCAGATCACCTCAAGCGCCGAAAAGCCGTCAAACGCCCCGTTTTTCAGGCGGCGAAGGGTTCTCGGCAAATAGATCGCACGAACCGTGGTGTTGTCCTCTTTGTCAGGCGCCGATGCCGAAAGCTCGGTCACCTCCAACCAAAGAAGCTTTTCGGGAAGAAACCGCTCCTCGACGTCGGGAATAACCGAGGGGAGGAGAGACAGGGATAGTCCGTCCACCGCTCTGCGCTCGGAAAGCCCCAGCTTCTTTTTCAGCTCGTCGGAGAGAAACCAACGGTAGATCGCCGCTACCACAAGGGCAACCAGCACGCCAACCCAAACGCTGGCGTATACCGCGCCCACGATGGCAACCGCAAGGATCACGCCACAGCCCACAACCAAATAGCGGTAGAAGTGGGAAAACTCCGCAAGAGCGGCATCAAACCGCTCCCGAGCCGTTCGCTCGCTTCGCATTTCCTGCTCCATAGCCGATCCTTTCTCCGCAAATACGCGGCTTATCGTTCTCGATACCGTAAAAATTCATCGGGCGGTCCGTCGTATTCGATCATACGCAAAAGCCCGTTACATACACTTTCCAAGGGGCGCTTGGCGACCTGTACCCGCACACCCGTCCGCTCCTGAATCAAGCGGGCAAAGCCGGGAAGAAGCGCGCCGCCGCCCGTCAGCACCATACCAAGATCGTAAAGATCCGAGGAGATCTCGGGGGGCGTCTGCTCCATGGTCTCCTTGACCGACAGAACGATCCGCTCAAGGGCGGGCATCATTGCCTCCCGCAGCTCGCCCGAGCTGACCTCCACCGTCTCACCCATTCGACGGGTCAGATTCATACCGCTGACCATCATGCTTCCCCGCTCCGCGTCGGGGTGTGCCGCGCCGATGCGGATCTTCAGCATCTCCGCCGTGGCGTCGCCAATCAAAATTTCTCTGGTCTGTCGCAGATAGGACACGATGGCTTCATCCAGCTCGTCTCCCGCCACCTTCTGGGAGCGGAACGCGACGATTCCTCCCATGCTGATCACGGCGACCTCGGTGGTTCCGCCGCCCACGTCTACGATCATGCTTCCCTTCGGTCCGACGATGGGCAAGCCCGTGCCCAGCGCCGCCGCCAAGGGCTCCTCCACTAAGGAAACCCGTCGGGCGCCCGCCTCAAAGGCGGCGTCCTCCATCGCCCGCTTTTCCACCTCGGTCACGCCGTAAGGAACACAGGCAACCACGATGGGTCGGCTGAAGGTAGACAGCGCGCCAATGTGTCGGAAATAATTTCGGAGCATCCCTGCCGTAACGTCGGCATCGGTGATGACACCGTCCTTCAGAGGACGAAATGCCAAAATACCCGTAGGGGTTTTACCAAGCATGCGCTTGGCTTCGGTTCCTTGGGTGATGATCTCTCGGGTGTCCTTGTTGATCGCCACCACCGAGGGGGAACGAACCACGATTCCCGCGCCCTTCATGCAGACTAGAGTATTTGCCGTACCCAGATCCACGCCGACCGTCTTTGCCATTCTATGCTCCTTTCCTTTGTATTTTGAATTTGAGCGTTCTTATTTGAGGTAGTCGCCCGTTACCTCGTAAAACAGCTTGTTCAGGGCATTCACGGGTAAGCCCACCACGTTAAAATAGCAGCCGTTGATTCCCGCGATCCATCGGGAGAAGGGGCCCTGAATCCCATACGATCCCGCCTTGTCCATGGGGTCGCCCGTAGCGATATACGCGCGGATCTCCTCGGGGGGAATCCGATCGACCGCCACCATGGTCACCGAGCTTGCGGCAGTCGTGACGCCGCCCACCGTCAGAGCAATCCCCGTCACCACCTGATGGACGCCGCCCGAAAGGAGGCTGAGCATCCGAAAGGCGTCCGCCTCGTCCTTTGGCTTCCCGAGGATCTCGCACTCGGTCGCCACCACCGTATCGGCGGAAATGATCACCGCGTCGGTGTCGTCAACGCCCTCCTTGAGGCGCAGCTTGACCTGAGCCCACGCCGCCTGACCCTTTCTTCTGGCAAGCTCCTCGGCATACGCACAGGGCTCGGGGATTTGGCAGGTCTCGTCGGTATCTGCCGACACCACGGTAAAGGAAACGCCAAGATCCGTGAGGATCTCTCTCCGCCTCGGAGAGCCCGAGGCGAGCAATATTTTCGTCATGATTGTATCTTCCTGATTGCGAATTTTTAAAAATGGGTACAAAAAAGCATTATCCATTATAATTATAACACAACAAGCCTTTTTTTGCAAGAAAAAACGCAAAAGTTCTTCCCCGTTTTCGGGGATTTTCTTCGGGGAAATTTTGCGCCGATTTTCGCTGCGTTTTTATATAATTTAAGCGTAGGCGCATTCTTTATATACACCGTAGG
>JAZORA010000186.1:0-3847 GCA_045656365.1 Eubacteriales bacterium
ATGTGTGTCTCTCTCTTTTTTTATTTCTTTAAGGAATCCTTAGCCGCAGTCAAAGTGTTCTGCATCAACATGGTGATGGTCATGGGGCCCACGCCGCCCGGAACGGGGGTAATATACGACGCCTTGGGAGCGACCGATTCAAAATCCACGTCGCCCGTCAGCTTTTCGTCGGCGCGGCGATTCATGCCTACGTCAATGACAACGGCGCCATCCTTGACCATATCGGCGGTAAAGAAATCGGCTTTGCCGATGGCGGCGACCAAAATGTCGGCGCGGCGGCAGACCTCAGCGAGATTCTTCGTACGGCTATGGCATACGGTCACCGTACCGTAGGCATGGAGCAGCAGCATCGCTTGGGGCTTGCCAACGATATTGGATCGACCGACCACCACACATTCCTTGCCCGCGATCTCAATGCCGCTTCGCTGAAGAAGCGCCATGACACCCGCGGGGGTGCAGGGAAGGAAGGAGTAATCGCCGATCATGATTTTTCCCACGTTGGTGGGATGGAAGGCATCCACGTCCTTTTTGGGGTCGATCCGCAGAATAACCTCGTTTTCGTCCAAGTGCTTGGGTAGGGGAAGCTGACAAAGGATGCCGTGAATGGCTTCGTCGGCGTTCAGCCGATCTACGAGGGCATTCAGCTCTTCCTGTGTCGTGTCGGCGGGAAGCTCGTATGCCTCGGAGTAAAATCCAACCTCCTCACAAGCACGTCTTTTGTTGCGAACGTACACCTGAGAGGCGGGATCCTCTCCGACAATGATGACCGCGAGTCCTGGACGAAATCCGTTTTTCTTCAAAAAGCTTTCGGTTTCTTGCTTCAGCTCGGCGCGGATGGCTGCCGAGATCGCTTTTCCGTCAATAATATTTGCCATGTTTTGATCCTTTCTCGATTACTGATCGTTCTTCTTTGTGTCATCGTCCTCAAAAAGCTTGGCAAATCGGTTCTTCATTGCCGCTCGCTCCTCCTCGGACAGGGTGGATGCTTCTTCCGGAGCCTCTGCCGTCAGCTCGTTTATCGGTTCCTCGGTTTGATTGGCAGTCTCCTCATTTGTCTCTTCGGTCAAGCCCGAAATTTTCGAGTAGGTTGGGGAATATGCTTCGGCTGTCAGGTCTGCTCTTCTGCTCTTGAGGAGGTTTACTGTGAGTAGGATCGAGCCTGCCACGAAGCAAACGAAGCCTACGACCTGAGAAATACGGAAAACACCCACGTACAGGCTGTCGGTGCGCAGTCCCTCGATCAGCATTCTGCCAAAGCCGTACCAGGTCAGATACATCAATACCACCTGACCGTCGAATTTTTTCTTTTTATAAAGGGCGTTGATCAGGAGGAAGCCGACGAGATTCCACACCGATTCATATAAAAAGGTCGGGTGGAAGTAGTGCATTTGAAAGCGGCTTTCTACGTTGGGGACCAGACCCATGCGAAGGAAATAGAAGAAGTTGCCCTCAAGGATCTCCGATCCGTATGCCTCGCCGTTAAAGAAATTTCCCCATCTGCCGATGATCTGACCGATCATGACGGCGGGCGCGGTGGCGTCCAGCATTTTGAGAACGCTGAGCTTTTTATAGCGGCATACCGCGAAAATGGTGATCGCTCCCGCAATGATCGCGCCGTAAATGGCAAGTCCGCCCTCCCAGATGGCGAATACCTCCCCGATCGTCTCGTATTGGTCCAGAGAAGTCAGCACGTAGTAGGCGCGCGCGCCAAGGACACTGAAAAAGATCGTAAAGATGGCAATGTCCAGCATGTTGTCAAAGTTGATGCCCTCCTGCTTTGCGCGGAAGGCGCAGTAGGTAAAGGCGAGGATGATGCCGAGGGTGATGATCAAGCCATACCAGCGGACCTCCAGCTTGCCAAACAGGGTAAAGGCAACGGGGTTGATGGTGAATGGCTCGATACCAAGACCGGGAAAAGAAATCGTTACCATAAATAGCTCCTAACTTAAAGAATTTCTTTTTGGGAAAGAGGACTGATCACCGAAAGGGCGACGGAATCCTCGGAAAAGGCGACAGGGAAGAGGGCTAAGACCTCTTCGAAGGTGATCTCATCCAGAATCTCGGCGTAGGAAAGCAGCTCACTGTCCTCGCAGATAAAGGAAAAGAGATTGTTGGCAATATTGTCGGTGGAGTCAAACGCCTTGACAAACTCAGCATACATTACTCGTTTACCCCGTAAAAAGTCCTCGTAAGACAGATCCTCAACACGCAGAGCGTCAAGGTAGTCCATGATCTCACGAAGCACCGCGCGCGGATCATCCGCCTCACCTGCCAAGGAATTGTACGCCGTGCTTTCGGAGATGGTGTATCCATAGGAAAAGGCGGGGGAGATCAGCTCCTTGTCGATCAGGCGCGTGTAAAGCTCTCCGGCACGGGAAAAGAGCATTTCGTCAAGGATCGCCATGGCGGCATCCTTTCTTTGGCGTGCCCGTCCCTCCTTCGGAATGTCGGTATCCTTAAACCCAATGTTGAAGAGGGGCTTGGACACCTGCATTTTTTGTTCCTTGTAGGGAAGAAAAACATGTGGGGACTCCCGATCGTTTTCATTGGGACAGAGTACAGGGGGAAGAGGGGCTTCCGTATGAGGGAGATAACGATCCGCCACCGCCAGAACCTGATCGTCGGTCACGTTTCCAGAAACCACCAGTGCCATGTTGGAAAGGCGGTAAAAGGCGTCGTAGCATCGATAAAGCAGATCGGGCGTGATCTTCGAAATGGATTTTTCGGTTCCGCAGATGTTGCGACGGATGGAATGATGCTCATACATTGCTTCGAGCATTCCGTAATAGCAACGGTCGGAGGGATTGTCCTCATACATGCGGATCTCTTCGCCGATGATACCGATTTCACTCTCGACCGATTCCTCGGTGAAATAGGGATGGGTCACGAAGGAAAGCAGCTCGCCGAGAGATTCCTCAAAGCGATCGGTACAGCTGAAGAGATAACAGGTTTTATTAAAGGACGTATAAGCGTTGGCATCAGCGCCAAATTCCGAAAAGCGCTCAAAGGCATCGCTCCCATCCTCCGCGGCAAATAGCTTGTGCTCTAGAAAATGCGCGATCCCGTCGGGGACGGTGATGGCTTCCTCCGATTCCTTCGTGCAAAAGCAGTTGTGGATCGAGCCGTATTTCGTGCCGAACAGGGCGTAGGTGGTGGTCAGCTTTTTAGGGAAAATATAAATATCCAATCCACTCGGATGCTTATACTTTCGATATTCCTCCCGTAAAAGCTTGCTTTGATAGAGGGTGGATGGGTAGGAGATGGAATTATTCATGCTCGTCTTCCTCCTCATCATCCCTTGAAAAATTTGTTCCTTCCACGAAAAAGACCGTATCGCAAATTACTCTCTTGGCAAGAGCGACAATTTCTTCTCTCGTGACACGTTCCATTTTCTCCATTGCCGTTTCGATATCCTCTGTCAGTCCAAACAGGGTGCGGGTTTCATAAAATCCCTGAAGGGAGAAGGGATTATCGTAAAGCTGACGGTAGGCGTTTTTCAGGGAGGTTTTGGCGGCGTGAAGCTCCACGTCGCTGATCTCGCCTCTGCGAATGGCATCAAGCTGATCGAGAATGGCTTTCTCCGCGATGGTGCGGTTCTTGACCTGAATGCCACTGGATACAATCATATTTCCCGTATAACGGCTATATCCCGAAGAGCAATAGTAGCAAAGGTTCATTTTTTCGCGTACGTTCATGAAAAGCTTGGAAGCGGGACATCCGCCAAACAGCTCGTTGAACACCGTTGCCACGTAGCAGTCGTCGTTCTCTCGGGAAACGCATACACCCGTACGGAATCCCATTGCCAGCTTGCCTTGGGAAACGGGCATCCGCTCGACCTTGGCGCAAT
>JAZORA010000187.1:0-9211 GCA_045656365.1 Eubacteriales bacterium
GCTTTGCCGCATATTCACCTGCCGCTCTTATTTTTTCAAGATCATAATTTCTTCCCGAGTCTGAGAGAACGTCCAAAAATCGTTCAATATCGGGATACCTTTCGTCTACCATGGATTTCTGCCTTTCTGTTCTGTCTGTCATCCATTTTAGACCGAGGTGTAACTCTTATCTCGTACGATTGCCACACTGTGCTCTCAGTTTTTTTAAAATAGATGACTTTTCTATACTTGTTTTGGAAGAATTGAATACAACCTGAAAACGATAAAGATCCTCGTTTAATTCTTCCACATCGCAAATTTTCAGTTCATTGAAAACGCGAAGGATATATTTCAGTTTTATGTAATTAATCGGCTGCGCATCCGATATGCCGTTTACCAGCTTCAAGAGATTTTTTTGATCAATCACGCTGGTTCCCATACGAAATTCACGCCGCAAAACCTTGTATACACGGGCAAAATCCTCGCGATCAGGCAAAATATTCTCTTCCTCTGCGAAGGAATCTCCGCCACAGATCTCTTCATATCTCGCCTTACTTGCCATCAAACGCTTCGTAAACACCTCGGCAACCCGTGCATCCTGCAAAATCATTTGCACACTGCGCACACCGCGGTATTCATTGATATCCATATGAAACAGCACGTCGATGGTATCACCGCATTCAAACCCCAGCTCGCTCTCGCAAACGCCAAAATACAAGGCGGTGATACAGATTCCGTCTCTCTCCAAAAGCAAACGGGTATGCTTTCCTCCGCCAATTCCCGTAATTCGCTTGACGTTGACATTCTTCATAACAAAGTTGGGAGAAGCGTTTCCAACGCCAAAGGGCTCCAAGTAAGAGATTTCCTGTGCAAAACTCATATTGACATCCTTCATAGAAAGCTCGCAATCCGCATCCAGACGAATTTTCAAGTCTTCCTCCGTAAGATGTGCTCTGGCATATTCATTGATCTTCGCACGGAAATCCTCCAGATTCACTCGTTTCACCGTCAGACCTGCCGCCAATTCATGACCGCCATACTTTACCAAAAGGTCCTCGCAATGCGTCAACGCCTCCACAAGATTCATTCCCTTGATGCTTCTACCCGATCCTTTTCCATCGTCCAAGGGACTTTCGTTTCCACCGTATCCGTCAAAGGAGATCAGGATTGAGGGCAATCCGTATCGCTCGGTAATTCTCGAAGAAACAATACCGATAATTCCCTGCTTCCAATCATTGCTATCCAGCACGATCACCAGATCGTTTTCAAAATCGGTGGTATTTTCAATTCGATCAAAGACCTCCGTTGCGATCTGATTTTCTTCGATCTGTCTCTGTCGATTGATTTCACAAAGCTCCTCAGCCGCCTCCTCTGCCTTTCTCGCATCCTGTTCCAGCAACAAGCGAACCGCAATGGCGGCATCACTGATTCGACCCGCCGCATTGATTCTCGGAGCAATGCCAAAGCCAATCATACTTGCGGTAATTTTTCTTTTCGGAGACTCATCACCGTTCTTCTTAGCGGTCGTTGCCTCAATCAACGCCCGCAATCCCGGACGAGACGTATTTTCCATCAATTTCAGGCCAAGAGAAACGATCAGTCGATTTTCGTCGATCACGGGCATAACGTCCGCAATCGTTCCTACTGCAGTCAGATCGGCATACTCCCTGCAAACACGGCGGATTCCGTCCAGAACGGGAATTCCCGCATCCTGACAACGGCGCATTTCACAGGCAGAAACCACCTTGAAAACAACGCCAACACCTGCCAGATCCTTAAAGGGATACGAGCAATCGGGACGATGAGGATTGACCACTGCCACGGCACCGGGAAGCTCACTTCGGCATTCGTGATGGTCCGTAATAACGAAATCCACGCCCAACTCTTTGGCAAATTGAACCTCATCGTTGGCGGTAATACCCGTATCCACCGTAATGATCAGAGAAACACCCTCCTCCGCCAAAGCACGAATTGCATCGCAGGAAACGCCGTAGCCTTCTCCGTCACGCTTGGGAATCTTGATGCCAACGTCGACGCCGAGACTTGTCAGATACAGATAAAGTACCGTAACCGAGGTCACACCGTCCACATCATAGTCGCCGTATATATAAATTTTTTCATTGCGCTCAACGGCGGATAGAATACGATCCACCGCCTTCTTCATATCAGCAAAAAGATAAGGATCATGAAAATCTCCGTCCTCAAGACGAAGAAAGGACTCTGCCTTCTTGGCAGTATCAAATCCTCGGTTATAGAGCAGCACGGCAAACAGCTCCGAAACACCCATGGCATCCGCCATTGCTCGGATTGTCGCATCACGCTCCCCATCACCGAAGATATATTTTTCCTCCCATATCTTCTCTCGTTTCAATTCCCTCATGGATATCCCTCTATTTCTTTAGGTTTTCCTTCGTTCCCAAAGGCGGCTCGGTAACTCGTCACCGAAGCGGCGCATACCGTTCAATCAAGATCTGTGCGACGCGCAGTCCGTCAAGCGCCGCGCTGGTAATACCGCCCGCATATCCCGCGCCTTCTCCGCAGGGGTATATGCCCGCATGCCCAAGCGCCGTCAGATTTTCATTCCGTAAAATTCTCACAGGAGCGGAGGTTCTTGTCTCCACACCGCTCAAAATCGCATCAGGACATGAAAAACCGTTAATTTTTCTATCAAAGCTTAAAAGTCCTCGTCTTAGTTCTTCACAGACAAAGCTTGGCAAAACACGATCCAAGGACGCGATCTTTACTCTTCCGTCACGATACGACGGCATGACGGTCGTCGGCTCGCTACCAAAACGTCCTTCCAAAAAGTCTCCCACCGTTTGAATCGGGGCGTTATAGTCACCTCCGCCCTCTACGAACGCCGCGCGCTCCAGCTTTCGCTGAAAGGCAATCGCGGTTTCGGGTGTTGCGCCGTAGTCCTCGGGACGAACCGAAACACAAACTGCTGAGTTTGCGTTTTTACCATCGCGAGCATATCGGCTCATACCATTTACGACCACACCGCCCTCCTCAGACGCTGCGGCTACAACCTGACCTCCAGGACACATGCAGAAGGTGTAAACACCTCGTCCCGAGCTGGTGTCCGACAAATGATATTCTCCTCGACCCAAGCGGGGGTGTCCCGCATAGCGTCCATAAAGCGCTCGATCGATCTCCGTCTGCAAATGTTCAATTCGTACGCCAACGGAAAAAGGCTTTGCTTCCACACAGTATCCGCGACGCATTAGCATTTCATAAGTATCTCTCGCGCTATGTCCGGGGGCAAGCACCAAAGAGGAACATGGAATCTCACCGCGCGTCGTAACCGCAATCACCGTACCGTCCGCCTGTTCTCTGATCTCATCCAGCCGACAACGGTATATTACTTGACCACCCAGCTCACAAATGCGAGAAAGCATACGGTCTACGATTCCCATAAGCAGATCCGTTCCGATATGGGGCTTTGCAGAAACCAAGATTTCCTCCGGCGCGCCAAAATCACAAAAGCGCCTTAAAACATACGCAATTCTTGGATCGTTGATTCTTGTCAGAAGCTTTCCATCCGAAAACGTACCGGCCCCACCCGCTCCGAATTGAATATTCGACTCGGTATCGAGCTTTCCATACTTGACAAATTCCTCATGCTTTTTGCAACGCTCCTCTACGGAGTCTCCACGATCAATGATGATCGGGCAATAGCCGCGCTCTGCCAAAAGCAACGCGCAAAACAAACCGGCAGGACCCATTCCCACCACCAAGGGTGGATAGGTTAATGCCTCCGTTCCCTCAAGAAACGACATCTGCCGATCCTCAAGTGCCGATACGGTATAGCGAAGCTTTTTCTTTGCCAAGACGGCAGAAGCCTCCGCTCCTCGAACCGCTACTGAATAAACCAGCTTGACCTGATCTCTTTTACGAGCGTCCACAGATCGTTTATAAATATCAAAACGAAGTCGTGCAGGGTTAATCCCTGCACGCTTCATCTCGGTTGCGGCAATTGCACACGCTTCGCACTCATCCTGATCGGGGGACAAGCTGATTCCGTGAATTAAAACGCCAACCGCTTCTATCGGTTCTTTTTTCTCTTCCGATGCGTCTCTTCTCATCGTTCCTCCGATCATACAGAGAGCGCTTCAGACGAGACAACGGCAGCGACAACTTGCGCCGTTTGATCTTCATTCTTCTTTTTTTCTTCCAAATTGGAAGCATAAACCCAAATAATGAAAGCGATCAAAAAGCATACCACAAAAGCAAAAATATTATGTTTTCTTTTCTTCTTTACGACGGGCTGCCCCTCTTCGTAAAAGGATTCGTTTTGTTTCTGTTTTGACATCATATCCTCCATTCACTCTCAAGATCGTCATTTCCGTTTGGTAGAGTCCGCTCCCTTGCGGCCCTTCTTTCCATGATCGCCCTGACCTTGATGGATCAACATTCCGTTGAGTGCCTGCTTCAAAGAATTGTAATTATAGTTTCGTTGTAGCTTCCCGTCAATCGCGACGGAAACAATTCCGTTTTCCTCGGACACAACGATCACAATGGCATCGCTCATTTCCGACAATCCAAGAGCTGCACGGTGACGCGTTCCCAGATCTTTATTGATATCCTCCTGAGTGGAAAGGGGTAAAAAACATCCCGCGGCACAAATTCTTCCCTCACGGATAATCACTGCGCCGTCATGTAAGGGCGCTTTGTTGAAAAAGATATTCCGCAAAATATAAGGAGAAAGCGCGGCGTCGATAAACACGCCGGATTTCACGTATTCTCCCAGCTTGGTGGAACGCTCAATGGCAATCAAAGCCCCGACCTTATCACGGGACAAATCACTGACTGCCGTACAGATCGCATCAATTTCCGCATTCATCAGAGCAAGATCCTTGGAATCGGACGTAATACTGCGGAAGCTGGAAAGGGGCGTACCGCCAACCTTTTCGAGCGCACTTCTCAGCTCGGGCTGGAACAGAATCAAAATCGCGATCACGCCGATCTGACGGAAATCACTGAACACGAACCGCATCGCAGGAAGCTCTAAAAATTCACCCAAAAACGACAAAACCAGAACGCATCCCAGTCCAAGCAAAAGCTTTCCCGCACGACGATCGCGAATAAAATAATACACGAAGTACAAAACCAGGGTCAGCAAAAGTATGTCTACCATATCTAAAACGCCCATCGTTCTAATGATAGACAAAACGTATTGGTCAAAATATGTTCGAAGGATCTCGTATAAAGCTCCCATACGCTCACCTCTTTCCGTTCATACTGTTTTTGGGGAAACCATAATATTGTTCACTTCTACCCCATTATATTCATACCTTAATTATATCATATATATGATATAAATTCAAGAACTTTTTATAGATTCTATGAAAAAAATACACGTTTCGCAAAAAAACAAGGAATATCCTCCAAATTCGGGAAATGTCCCGTGAAGATATTCCTTGTCGATTATTGAATTTCCCTAAAAATCAAGTTCAAATCTTGAAATCAGAACTCAATCGCTTTCTCAATATATGCCTTCAAATCGGCAATCGGAATACGAACCTGCTCCATGGTATCGCGGTCACGTACGGTTACGCAGCCGTCCACCTCGGAATCAAAGTCGTAAGTAATGCAAAGGGGTGTACCGATCTCGTCCTGACGGCGATAGCGCTTACCGATCGAGCCTGCCTCATCGTAATCCACAGGGAAATACTTGGAAAGCTCGGAAAATACCTTGTCCGCGCCCTCGGACAGCTTCTTGGAAAGAGGAAGAACGGCTGCCTTAAAGGGAGCGAGGAACGGATGAAGATGCAGAACCACACGTACATCGTTCTTTTCGGGATCTACAATCTCCTCGTCGTATGCGTCAACCAAGAACGCGAGAGCGACACGGTCTGCACCCAGCGAGGGCTCGATCACGTAAGGAACGTACTTTTCACCCGTCTCCTGATCGAAATACGTCATATCCTTACCACTATGCTGTGCGTGCTGAGACAGGTCGTAATCGGTACGGTCCGCAACACCCCACAGCTCGCCCCAGCCGAACGGGAACAGGAACTCAAAGTCGGTGGTTGCCTTGGAATAGAAGCAAAGCTCCTCAGGGCTATGATCACGAAGCTTGAGGTTCTCTTCCTTCATGCCCAGATTCAGAAGGAACTGCTTACAGTAATCCTTCCAGAAATCAAACCATTCAAGGTCGGTTCCGGGCTTACAGAAGAACTCCAGCTCCATCTGCTCAAACTCACGGGTACGGAATACAAAGTTACCGGGGGTAATCTCGTTACGGAAGGACTTACCGATCTGGCATACACCAAAGGGCAGCTTCTTTCTCGCAGAACGCTGAACGTTGGGGAATTGTACGAAAATACCCTGAGCGGTCTCAGGACGGAGATAAAGCTCAGTGGTCTTATCCTCGGTAACGCCCTGATAGGTCTTGAACATCAGATTGAACTTCTTGATATCGGCAAAATCGGTGCTTCCACAATCGGGGCATACGATTCCCTTTTCCTTAATGTACGCCGCCATCTCGTCAAAGGTCCAGCCTGCGGGATTATCCTCAAGACCGTTGGCAAAGGCATATTCCTCAATCAGCTTATCAGCACGGTGACGAACCTTACAAGACTTACAGTCCATCAGGGGATCGGAAAATCCGCCTACGTGACCCGAAGCCACCCAGGTCTGAGGGTTCATAATGATCGCACTGTCAAGTCCCACATTATAGCGGCACTCCTGCACGAACTTCTTCCACCAAGCCTTCTTTACGTTGTTCTTAAACTCCACTCCCAAGGGACCGTAATCCCAAGAGTTTGCCAAGCCACCGTAGATCTCGGAGCCAGGGAAAATAAAGCCACGGTTTTTGCACAACGCAACGATTTTATCCATTGTCTTTTCGCTGTTGTTCATTTTGCTACCTTCCTTTTTTATCTCAAAAAATCATTTGATAATACAACATTTTACCATAGGCGACAAGGAATGTCAATACCCATTTTATTTTCCTGCAACACTTAAGCCACGAAGCAGCACGTCGGGAGCACCGTATACCGTAAATCCGGAAGGAATCCCAAAGGAAACCTCGCTGGAGAGGGCTTCAATCTTCTTCAGAAGATCAAAAAAGTTCCCCGCAACGGTAAAGGATTTTACCGCCCGATCCAGTTTTCCATTCTTCACCGTATATCCCGCGCTTTCGATTGAAAAGTCACCCGTTACCGCATTACAGCCCGCATGCATTCCCTTAAATTCGGTAATATACAGACCATCTCCCAAGCGACCCTTCAAATCCTCTGCGGAAAGCTCACCACCTTGAATATAAAAGCTATAGGGACGAATACCGATCGGATCGGAATAGCTGACACGCTGACCGTTTGCCGTGGATTCCTTCCCTTCCTTTTTTGCTGTGGTCAGGTCATAAAGAAGCGTATTTAAAACGCCCGCCTCGATCACGTTTTTTCGATACGTGGCAACACCCTCTCCGTCAAATGGGGTCTGCATCGAGCATCCATTACGCATGGGATCGTCCACAAGGGTCACACAAGATGCGGCAACCTGTTCCCCTTCCTTTTTGGCAAGCAAGGACAGACCAAGCTGTGCGTTTTTTGCCGAAAACACGGAGGCATAGGAGGAAAGAAGCGATCGCATTTCCTTTCCGCTGATAATCACGTCGTATTTTCCCGAAGGGATCTCCCCCGCGCCAAG
Organism: Eubacteriales bacterium; assembly: GCA_045656365.1. Classification (GTDB taxonomy): domain Bacteria; phylum Bacillota; class Clostridia; order Oscillospirales; family CAG-272; genus HGM12713. The sequence continues at coordinate 7,633 of JAZORA010000187.1, forward strand.
CTTGGAGAGTGCCTCATTGACCGCATTTTCCGACAAACGGTTTAAATCCTTCTCCTCAAAGCCAAGCGTAAAATCAAAGGCATCCTGAGACTCTCCGTCCTTCCCGATCACCGCCTGCACGAACGCGCCTCCCATGGAGACCCGATGAGACAGACGGAGTCCGTGAGAATTCAAAAGCTCCATGGAGATTTGATCTGCGAACACGCCCGATTGCGTTCCATCGGTGATCGCATCACTTTTGGAATAGGTATTCTTTTGTATAGACAGGGCGATTTCCTTTAGCTTTGCCGAGCCGATCTCCCGAGGCTCGGGCAAGGTAAGAGTCTCGTATTGCTCCGATCCTTCAAAAAAGAACACGGGATCGTCGTTTTCAATATGCTTCGCGTTCGCAATCGCTCTGGTTACAAGCGACTTCATTTCTTCCGCGCATAACAGCTCGCTGGAAGCGCACCCCAGTCGACCGTCCACAATACAACGGAAGCTGACGCCACCGCCAACACCCGAGGAAAAGGAAGAAATCTCATCCTTTAAGGTCTCGGCGCTGATCCCCGAGGACTCCATAAAGTACACCTCGTATTCAGTCAGACCGACACGATTGGCTTCCTCGATCAAATATTCCTTTACAGAATTAAAATCCATCTCGTTCCTCCCTTACCGTCCGCCAACCGTGATCTTCTTCACACGGATCAAGGGCTGACCTACGTCGGTCGGAACGCTTCCGCTGACAGAACCGCAAACGCCCTGCCCCGTCGCCAGATTTTGTCCAACCATATCAATATCCTGCAGGATCTGCGATCCCGTTCCGATGAGAGACGCGCCACGCACGGGCTCACAAATCTTTCCGTTTCGGATCATATAACCCTCTCGCACCGAGAAATTGAACGCGCCCGTTAGGGGATTGACCGATCCGCCTCCCATTTCCTTGGCATAAAGCCCGTATTCGATGGAAGAAATAATATCCTCGTTTTTGTCGGGTCCGTTGTCAATAAAGGTGTTGGTCATGCGCGAGGTGGGCTCGTAGGTATATCCCTGACGTCGACTGTTACCCGTCATCGGCATTCCCATACGGCGTGATCCAAGACGGTCGATCATATACTTCTTCAAAACACCGTTTTCAATCAAAACGTTTCTCTGTGTGGGATTTCCCTCATCGTCGATATTCACCGAGCCCCAAGCGTTTGGAATGGTTCCGTCATCAATGGCGGTGATCTTTTCGTTGGCGATCTTCTGCCCCAGCTTTCCGCACATTTCGGACATTCCAACGCCCACCTGCGTTGCCTCCAGAGAGTGACCGCACGCCTCGTGGAAGATCACTCCGCCAAATCCGTTTTCAATAGCAACCGTCATTTGTCCCGCCTTACAATAATCGGCTCGAAGATTCGTCAGTGCCATCTTGGCGGCGTGACGACCAACCTCTCTTGGGTCGATCTGATCAAACATTTCAAGTCCCATTCCGCGACCGGGGGCGCAACCGCCCGATTGATTTTCTCCGTTTTTCGAGGCGGTGGCATTGATAATCATTCGCGTTCTTACGTGTCGATCCTCTACGAGAAGTCCCTCGCTGTTTGCCACAAGAATC